>JBKPEY010000075.1:0-2923 GCA_046744405.1 Actinomycetota bacterium | reverse complement strand
CTGGATCACCCTGCCGGAACACGACGTCGCCGGCGTGCACTTGAACTGGCTCTAGGCCGCGAGCGAGCTGTTCGATGGCGGGCAACGGCAACGGCTGAAGCATGGATACGCCGTGCAGCACCCGGATTTCGGAGTCCAACTCTCCGATGTAGCGGTCAAGGTGCCTGAGGCGTCGCCACGCCACAATCACAAGGCTTGGAGCAAGCGCTCCGACGATCACCAATGCGACGGAGACGCTGGTCCATTCGATCAAGAGCGAGGCAATCAGGGCACCCAAGCCAACGGCAAGTGTGATCAAGCTTTCGAACAGGCCGAATACGCGGGCCAGGACCGCATCAGGGGCCAACCTTGCCATCAACGTAAATAAGCCGACATCGACGAGCGCGTTACCGATACCAACGCATGCCAGCAGAGTGAGGGCAGTGGCCTGCCGAGGAAACAGTGGAATCAGCGCGATCGGCAATCCCCACAACGCCACGCCGACGCCAAACCATCGCGCAAGCCGGTGAGATCCCACCAGCAGAGATGCGAGGAGAGAACCGATGACTGCGCCTGCACCGACAGCTCCGGTGAGCGTTCCAACACCTGGCTCGCCGGTGTGCAGCAGATCCAATGCCACAACGACCGTGAAGACCGTTAGTGCACCACGGGTGAATGTCTGAGCCATACCTAAGCCCGTGAACAATGCCAGGTCGCGATTGCCCACAACGGCGCGGATACCCTCGGCTACGTCGGCCATCAAATGAGCATTTCGTGGTGCTGCAGGTCTGGGTGGAGCGTCGTAGCGCAGTCGCAGCAGGACCGCGGCGGCGGCTAGCGAAGCAGCTGATGCAAAAGCGAACACACCGGCGACGTCAGTGAACTCCAAAAGCAGAGCGGCCAGTAGCGGGCCCACGAGCGTGGCAATTGAATCGAGCATTCCTCGTACGACGTTGGCGCTAGCCAGTTCGTGTCCGGTCCGGCACAGTGATGGCAGCAATGCCGAGTGTGCAGGTCGGAAGAGGGTCGCAGCAATTGTGGAGAGCGCGGCGAGTACATAGACGATCACCACTGGGCCGTCGAGAGCAACGACAATTCCAGCAGCACCGGTAGCCACTCCGCGGGCGGTCGACACCAGCACCAGGACACGCTCGCGCCGGCCCCGGTCTGCCAGTGGCGCTGCCAACGGCGCTATGACCGCCGACGGAACCATGCGGAGCAATCCAACCAGTCCGACCGCGGTTGGGCCACCGGCCCGGTAAGCGACGATTCCAAGTCCGACGGTGAAGGCCCACTCAGCAGTCCAAGCCCCAAGGAAGCTGAGCTGAGCGCGGCGCAAATTTGAGTTTACTGCGTTACTTGCGAATGCGGCCCCAGCTGCCTTCAACCTGCTACGCAGTTGGCTCCTTGTGCCAGCTCGAGACATCTGACCAGGCATGGTTCAAGATCAATTTCCCGTGCTGCGATTTTCTCGATCACCGACCATGAGCGCCTGCCTGAGCGGAACCGACATTCGACTTGATCCAGTCGTTCAACGGCCCGCAGGCGTCGAAAGTCTCGACGACAAACTCTCGTACGGCGTCTGCGTCGCGCAACGGAGCCCCCGATAGCCTTCGATGCGCGCTCACCGCCTTCTGCCGCAGCAGGTCGACCCTCGGATGATCTTTCGGATATCCGCGAGGCGCCGTCTTGAGCGGCTCGGTCATGCCATGGCCGACGTCGATGCTGCGCTCACTGAGATTATTGAGGATGCCCTCTAGCTCTCGACCGGTCTTATCGTCAGCCACCGACTCGCGATACCGCTCCAGTTGATCGGGCGTCATCGTGTACGCCCCGCACGCCGCCATCAGCCCATGCGCGTCCAGATGCAGGTAATAGACAGTGCCATCGGTTTCGTGCGCGGCGCCATGCTGGGTTTTGTAAGGGGACTTGTCTGGCGAGAATCGAATGTCGCGGTTCATTCGAAAGGTTTTGAACGGTTGGAACCGTTCTGGCAGCGAATCCACCAGCGCAGCCATCGGCTCCTTGACTTCCTCTTCGAAGACCGCTTTGTTCGCCGTCCAGTAGTCCTTCGAGTTATTTCGCTCAAGATCTGCGAAGAACTTGGTGGCCCTTGTGGAGAAGCCGCCGAGCTGTGCGTCCGCCACGCCAACCTCCTGCAGCTGGGTAGATCGCCCGCTGACATCAGCGGCCTGTCCCCCGATGCTGCATCACACAGCGACAACGCTGCAATAGCGGTTGTTCCTATGAGCGGCGATCGATGCGCGTGATCCAGTACGGGGTATCTGGCGTCGGCGGAGTGTTGAACCGAGCGTTAGGCAGATACAGGCTGTTCCCGAACGCCGCCACAGTGGTTGGAATGTCAAAGTCATCGCTGGTCAGCGTGTCCACCAACTGACCGGCGGTACCGGCCGCATTCAGCTTGAAGACCGCGACCTGGTTGTCCTGGTTCTGCACCACGTACAGAGTCCTCCCCCGGAGCAACAAGCCGTCGCCATTCGGAAGTGAGTTGCCGCCCAAGTCAACTTCGGTCGCCTGACCGGTCTCAGGATCGACGCGGTATAGCAAGCCGGTCGCGGAATTCACGACCAGCAGGGCCTTGCGATTCGGCGTCTCGGCAATGCCATTGGCGTTGAAGCCCTCGACCTGCTGCCAATCACCGGTCAATGGCAACGTGACAACGCTTGTACTCGCCGGTACGCAGGCTAACCACGTAGATGTCGCCGTCCGCGAGAGAACCCAAGTACGCCGTGGCATGCGGGCCAATGGTGATGCCTTCGGGTTGGAAGCCGTTGGGAAGCTGTATCCGGTCAGGGAATGGTCGTGCCTGGGCTGCGCTCGTCAGAGGCACGCTGACCGCAACCCCGAGCAATGCAACGACAAGCACGCGAAGGATCGTTCGAATCATCACTGACATAACCCCCGAGGTGCGATTCGGCATGAG
>JBKPEY010000063.1:0-5771 GCA_046744405.1 Actinomycetota bacterium | reverse complement strand
CAGTTTGCTGTCTGGGCGCCGCGGCGGTCGTCGGTTACTTTGATGATCAAGAAGGTCGGTGAGGATACGCCGGTCAAGATCGCTATGGAGCGAGACGACGAGGGATGGTGGCGGCCGGCTGAGCCGCTGCCCAATGACGGGATCGGCGAATTCGACTACGGCTACGTCCTCGACGACTCCGACAGCGTGCTGCCAGATCCACGGTCCCGGCGGCAGCCCGACGGCGTACACGGTTGGTCACGGACCTTCGATGCCAACGAATATGTGTGGTCGGACCAGATGTGGACCGGTCGTCAGCTTGCGGGCGGCATTATCTATGAGCTGCATGTCGGCACGTTCACTCCGGAAGGCACTCTGACCTCGGCGATCGACCGGATCGACCACCTAGTGGAGCTGGGCATCGACTTCGTCGAACTGATGCCGGTCAACGCCTTCAACGGCCCGCACAACTGGGGCTACGACGGGGTGCTGTGGTACGCCATCCATGAGGAATATGGCGGCCCGCTTGGGTACATGCAGTTCGTCGAAGCCTGCCACCAGGCCGGTCTGGCAGTGATCCAGGATGTCGTCTACAACCATCTCGGTCCGAGCGGTAACTACCTGTCGAGGTTTGCGCCTTATCTGAGGAGCGACGCGGGTCCCACCGTCTGGGGAGATGAGCCGAACCTAGACGGCGAAGAGTCTGACGAGGTACGCCGTTTCATCATCGACAACGCCTTGATGTTCCTTACCGACTATCACGTCGATGGACTGCGCCTGGACGCCGTGCATGCTCTGCATGACACCCGAGCTACGCACCTTCTCGAGGAGCTGAACATCGATGTGTCCGCGCGCAGCACCTTCTTGCGCCGGCCTATGCCGCTGATCGCTGAGTCCGATCTGAACGACCCTCGATTGATCACCGCTCGGGAAGGCGGCGGCTACGGCTTGACCGCCCAATGGAGCGATGATTTCCACCACGCCCTTTACGTCAGCCTGACTGGGGACACCAGCGGCTATTACGCTGACTTCGACTCCCTTGCCGCGTTGGGCAAGGTGTTCGAGAACGGCTTCTTTCATACCGGCACGCGGTCCAGCTTCCGAGGCCGCACTCATGGGCATCCCATCGACACCTGGCGTACCCCGACCTGGCGACTGGTGGTCTGCTCTGACAACCATGATCAAATTGGCAATCGTGCTACCGGCGAACGGCTATCGAGCAAGATCAGTCCGGCGCAGCAGGCTATCGCCGCAATGGTGACGCTGCTCAGTCCATTCACCCCGATGATCTTTATGGGGGAGGAGTGGGGGGCCTCGACGCCATGGCGTTTCTTCACGTCTCACCCCGAGCCGGAGCTTGCTGAGATGGTTCGGGCCGGCCGGCTGGAAGAATTTGCCCAGATGGAGTGGGAGACCAGCGACGTACCAGATCCGCAGGACCTCCGGACATTTGAGGTCTCACGATTGGACTGGTCGGAGCTCGAGCAGGCGCCGCACACCGAGTTGCTGGATCTCACCAAGCGGCTGATCAGCATTCGGCGGAGCTATCCAGATTTCACTGATCCGCGATTTGATCAGGGGCACGCAGTGTCCAATGACGAGGCCGGCTGGCTGCTCGTCGAGCGTGGGAACCTGATCATGGTGGTCAATTTCCGGGATCGCCCGACCGAGGTTGATGTCGGGCGCGCTGTGCATCCAGTGATCACACTTGGACAGATTGAAGTCGCTGGGAACGTCATCAAGCTTGGCCCGCACAGCGCAGTTGCCGCGGATGCAACCGACCACCGGATCTTTGCCAATGCCCCGCGAGCCGCTGCCACGCTGCGCGGCGACTAGGGCGCCACAGCCTCCCATCTGTGAGACGCATTACCCCTCGAACTTGATCTCCCGCTTCAAGATCTTGCCCGTCGGACCCTTAGGAATAGCGCCAAAACGGATCATCCGCGGATACTTGTACGCCGCGATCTGTTCCTTCACATAGTCGCGCAGTTCGTCCTCGGTGGCCGAAGCGCCGTCCTTCAGTGTTATCAGGGCAGCAACCTCTTCGCCGTACATCGCGTCGGGCACTCCGAAGACGGCTGCTTCCGCAACCGCGGGGTGGGCGTACAAGATCTCTTCGACCTCGCGGGGATAGACGTTGTACCCGCCGCGATTGATCATGTCCTTCTTGCGGTCGACGATGAAGTAAAAGCCGTCCTCATCCCGGCGAGCGAGATCTCCGGTGTAAAACCATCCGCCACGCATCGCATCGGCTGTCGCCTCGGGCTTGTTCCAATAGCCCTTCATCACATTCTCTCCGCGAATCACGATCTCGCCGATTTCGCCGTCGGCGACCTCCTCGTCGTTCTCGTCCCGCAGATCGAACTCGACACCGCGGATAGGAATGCCAATCGATCCTGGCTTGGTCGGCCGATCCGGATGGTTGAAAGAGGCGACTGGTGAGGTCTCCGACAGGCCGTAACCCTCCAGCAAGGTGAAGCCGAATGTCCGCTCGACGCCGTGCAGTACCTCGACTGGAAGCGACGCACCGCCGGAGGCGGCAACGCGCAGCGCGTGGGTGTCGAATCGCTCCTTGTCCGGCACCGCGAGTAGGCCCATGTACATGGTGGGAACGCCCAGGAAGACCGTCACCCGATCCTTCTCGATGATCGAGAGTGCCTGCTCGCCGTCGAATCTGGGTAGCAATGTCAGACATGCTCCGCCGGCGATCGCGCAGTTCAAGCCGACCGTCTGGCCGAAAGAATGAAAGAGCGGCAATCCGCCGAAGATCACGTCGCCGGGCCGCATCGGCAACAGCGTCTCGATGGTGGTACGGACGTTACTGCGCAGGTTGTCGTGGGTAAGTTCGGCGCCTTTTGGCTGGCCGGTCGTACCGGAGGTGTACAAGATCACCGCTGTGTCGTCGGCTGTGCCCGGCGCCGCGAATTCAGTTGGCTCGGTCCGGGCCAGCTCGGCGTCCCATTCGCCAGGCACGGTGACAATGACCTCAGTGCCGGTGACGCTCGCCGCCTTGGCGGCTTCCTCCGCGAAGAGCGGGAAGACGACAGCTAGCTTCGCGCCGCAGTCGTTCCAGGTGTAGGTGATTTCGCCGGCTTTCAGCAGCGGATTCATTGGCACGACTATCGCGCCGACGCGCAGGATCGCGTAGTAAACGATTGGAAAGTAGGCCACATTCGGCATGATCATTGCAACCCGGTCACCCGGCGCCACGCCATGATTACGCAGTATCGTCGCGAACCGCGCCGAGGCGTCCTCTAGGTCGCCATAGCTGAGGATTTGTTCACCCTGCTTGATCGCCGGGAGATCAGGATCGGTGCTTGCTCGCTCGGTTACCCAGCTCGCGATGTTCGCCGAGCCGGTCTCTGACGTCGTTGTCATGGCAATGACCCTATGGTGCGAGCAGGGCTCAGTAATAGAGCTGAGCGCTGCGCGCTCGTGGGCAATACGGGTGAGTGCGGCGCGCTGGTGGGCAATACCCAGAAGCGGTGCCCGCTCGACGACATTAGACTGCGGACGGCCTAAATCTCGTACCTGGAGAACCGATGCTTTCTTTGTCCGACCTCAGCAACGACGAACTGACAGCCCTGCATGAAGAGCAGGCGAGGGCGTACGACGCGCTGCTGGCCAAGGGGCTGAAGCTCGATCTCACGCGCGGCAAGCCGTCGCCGGCGCAGCTCGACATTTCCAACGAGTTGCTCACACTGCCGGGCGAGGGTCATTACATGGACTCAACGGGCACCGACTGCCGGAATTACGGCGGTCTCCAGGGTCTGCCCGCGATCCGCACGATTTTTGCGCCGTTGCTCAACGTCCCCGTCGACCAGTTAGTGGCCGGCGACAACTCCAGCTTGTCGATCATGCATGACACGCTGGTCTACGCTCTGCTGAAGGGCACGGTCGACTCGGCAGAGCCATGGTCAAAGTCGCCCATCAAGTTCATCTGCCCAGTGCCCGGCTACGATCGCCACTTTGCTCTTTGTGAGCAGTACGGCATCGAGATGATCTCAGTGCCACTCAGCCACGATGGTCCCGATCTTGACCAGATACGACGGCTGGTAGCGGAGGATCTGTCGATCAAGGGCATGTGGGTCGTGCCGATGTACTCAAACCCCGACGGCGCGATCTACACCAGGGAGGTCACTCAGGCACTGCTGGAGATGCCAGCCGCCGGGGACTTCCGGATCTTCTGGGACAACGCGTACGCGGTGCATCACCTGACCGAGATTGAAACACCCGCGCTGGACGTGCTCGCTATGGCCGCTCAAGCCGGACATCCCAATCGTGTATTCGGTTTTGCTTCGACGTCGAAGATCACCTTCGCGGGCGCTGGAGTCTCGTTCTTTGCTAGCTCGGCCTCGAATGTTGCTTGGTACTTGAAGAACCTGAGCAAGCGGACCATCGGACCGGACAAGATCAACCATTTGCGGCACGCGCTCTATCTGAGGGGCGCCGACGGCGTAACTGCGCTGATGCGCCGGCATCGAGAGATTCTTGCTCCGAAGTTCGAGCAGGTCACCGCAATTCTTGGTAAGCGGCTAGGCGACTACCAGGGGGCGACGTGGACTGATCCTGACGGTGGCTATTTCGTCAGCCTTGACGTGGCCGACGGTACGGCGACTCGGGTAGTCGAGCTGGCCAAGGACGCAGGCATAGCGATGACGGCAGCAGGCGCGGCGTTTCCTTACGGTCAGGACCCTCGCGACCGCAACATCAGAATCGCGCCTAGTTTTCCCTCTCCGGACGACGTAGCCGCTGCTATCGACGGCCTCGCCACCTGTGTATTACTCGCCGGCGCTGAAAAGCTGCTCGCTTCCAGAGCCATGCCCTCGGGCGCCCACCCCTCAGGCACTCAGCAGCACACCGACGGCTAAAGCCAACATGATCACAGCCGAACAGGCTGAGATCGCCAGCTGACCCCGAGGACCATTGAAAAGCCTGCCCAGCAGGTTCCCACCTCCGGTCAGCAGCAGTTGCCAAGCGGCGGATGCCGCAAAGGCACCGATGGCAAACAGTGCGACGGCCAACCTCGTCAAGCTGCCCACACTGGAGGATCGGCCGACCGCTACGGCAGCGAAGGTGATCAAGGTTGCCGGGTTGACGGCGGTAAGGGCAACCAAGCTCGCATAGGCCCGCGCTGGAGTGAGACCTCCCTGCCGGCCAACAGCGCCGCCACCATCTCGATAGCGACGAACCGCGACCAGCGCGGTACGAATGGCGACGCCGACCAAGATGCTGGCAGCAATCCACCTCAGCCCGTCAGCAAATTCGTTCAGGACAATCTGCAAACCCGCCCCGCCGAGCACGGAGATGACCGCGTACCCACCATCGACCGAGGCGACGCCGAGGGCGGCAGCCGCTGACACAGCAGCGCGCTCCCGGGCACCGAGCCCGACCAGGTAGGTGCCAACAGCGCCAACCGGCATCGCAACTGCCAACCCAGCCACGGCGCCGGAGATCAAGTCGCTGATCACGATCGTCGGGTGCGCAGATGACCGCATCGCCGACCAACTTGCTGGCAGCACGTGATCGTGCGAACCAGCAAGAAGGAAGCAGTCACGGCGGTCATGATGAGCACCCTCTCACCCGCCGCTCTGCTCGACAACTGATTTCGGTTGCCAGGCCACCGGCCCGGGCGACCAGCGATTACATCTCGATCACATCATTCCGATTTTCGAGATTCGTCATAAAAGGGCATGACTAGCGGCGAGGAGCGAACTTACGATCGTCTTCTCGGGGAGTCGGCGCGGTACTTCACAGGAAAAGAAGACTTCCCATGGCGCGAGCTCGCTTCA
>JBKPEY010000014.1:0-8112 GCA_046744405.1 Actinomycetota bacterium | reverse complement strand
GATTGAGGTTGGGCGCAGATTCAGTGCGACGCAGGAGAATAAAGAATTCCCGGTTGCCCGATGCTCCTGCGAGTCTGCTAGGAACTGCAGCCACGCAGTGCCAGCCGTACCGGTCGGCCGACTTGATCACGCTGGAGATCGCATGAAGCTGATGCGCCGGCGTCCGCACCACACCATCCTTGCCCAACAGCTCACGGCCCACCTCGAACTGTGGCTTGACGAGCAACAGCAGCCAGCCATCATCTCGAGTCACCGCGACAAGTTGACCAATGAGCAGGGTCAGCGAGATGAATGAGACATCGGCGACCACGAGGTCAACCGGAACTCCGCCGACGTGGCCGAGTCCAAGATCGCGAAGGTTGGTGCGTTCCAGCAGCCGGACCCGAGGATCAGCCCGCAGCTGGGGTGCTAATTGACCGCGGCCCACATCGACAGCGATGACCTCCGAACAACCGCGTTCTAACAAGACTTGGGTGAAGCCGCCTGTCGAGGCGCCGGCATCCAGTGCGCGGCCCGCGACGCCAAGTTGGAGATCATCCAATGCGCCGATCAACTTGTGGGCAGCACGTGAGACAAAGTGATCAATGGGCGCATCAATGGCTACCGACGCAGTCACCCGGTCGTCCGGCCGCACGACGACTGAGCCGTCTACCAGGACTCGACCCGAACTGATCATGGCGTGAGCCTGACTACGCGAGCGGGCAATCCCACGCCGAACCAGCTCGCGATCGAGCCGCTCCGTCATTGCTTGATCGACCTGGGCTCGATCGGCTCGGGCTTGATCGGCTTGGGCTCAACCGGCTCAGACTCAGCCTGGCTGGTCGTCATCGGATCGCTCGTCATCTCCTCGATTCAGCGTCTCTTGCAGCACCTCTTGAGCTTTCGCAAGCTGATCATGATGCTGGTCAAGTGGTGCGGAACCAAGGTTCGCGAGCTCTTCAAGCGCGTCGTCCACAGCAGGATGGCCAGTGCTCGGCGGGCTGGGCGGCGGGCCCGGATCCTCAAGCTGTTGGTGATTCGAGTCGGTCACGTGTCGCTCCGGCTAGGTCTAGCTTCCGGCAGACGCCGACTTTTTGCGTGCCGGTTTGCGACCAGCAGACTTCGCTGTCGCTGACTTCTTGGTGGCAGCCGCCTTCTGGGTTGATGCCTTCTGTGCAGTCTTCTGTGTTGCCGCCGCTCTCCCCGCCCGCGCTGTGGCCTCACTGACTTGTCTTCGCAGCGATGCGATCTCATCGCGCAGTGCCTCAAGGTCCTCACTTCGCGCAAAGCCAAGCCGTACCGCCGCCTTGTCGACCTCGGTTGCCACGAAGTGTTGCAGCAGCTCCCGATTTGTGCGGCTGGCATTCATGATCTCTTCAGCCAGTTTCGTAACTCGCTCGCTGGCCTCTGTCGCCGCATCCTCTAATCCGGTTTGCTTCAGCACCGCCCGAGCTGTGGCGGCGGCCCTAGCCTGTGTGGTCTTGGTAACGCCGGTCACCATGTTGATATAGGCCTGAAATGCATCGGTCATGTTGACGCCTTTCTACCGCGTACTGGCGAAGTGTCCCGAACGGAGCGCCGCAGTGCCACGTTACCGCAGCAATAGCTGCGGTGATCACTACCGGTCGAGCTGCGCTAGCGCGTCGCGCACATCGATTACCTGTCCATGATCAGCTGCCCACCACGCCGTGTGCGCCGCAGCCCAGATCGCCTCGACCTCTGTCGAGCCGTTGCGGTGGACTGTCAGCTTGCCGTCTGCTGCTGAAGCCGTCGCCGCACCACAGCGGAATTCAGCATCGGACTGGCCGAGGGTCAACGGCGGCCGTAGCAGCGCACGTAGATCCCTGCCAACAAAGGTTGGCCGTTCCCCCGGTCTTGCATTGACCAGCTCCTCGGCTCGATGCGATCCGGAGAGCACCAGCATGCTATCCAGGCCGGCGTTGACCGCTCCAGCGATATCGGTGTCGAGCCGATCACCGACGAACAAGGGGTGCTGTGCGCCGAGTCGGCCGACCGTGTCGTCCAACAGCGGGCGGTACGGCTTGCCGGCTACTTCGGGCACGGCCTGCACAGCCATCTGCACCGCGGCAACCGCCGCGCCGTTTCCCGGAACCAATCCGCGATCGGTGGGACGTGTCGGATCGATATTCGTAGCGACCCAATGTGCGCCGCGATGGATCGCGACCGCCGCCTCGTTGAGTTCCTGCCATTTCAGGTCGAAGCCATAGCCCTGGATGACCGCCACTGGATGATCATCGGCGGAGTGCACCGGAACAAGGCCTACTTCGCTTAGCGCCACCGTTACGCCTTCGCCACCCACGGCGAGAATTCTGGCGCCAGCGCCGAAGCGATTGATCAACAGATGAGCCGCGGCTTGGGCAGATGTGACCACATCGGCAGCTGTGGCTGGGATGCCAAGCTCGACTAGATGATCAGCGACGGCAACTGGCGGACGGGCAGCGTTGTTGGTGACAAAGCCGATCTTGGTACCGCGATCATGAAGCTCGGCGATGCCTTCCGCGGCACCCGGAACTGCCACGGGACCCAAATAGATAACGCCATCGAGATCGAAAAGCGCCGCGTCGTAGGAGTCAATGACAGCCGCCGATGTGTTCACCGCTGATTCCCTTGCTGCGGTTCGGGAAGCGCTTCCTCATCGCTCTCGTCGTAATTGATCAGGAGTCCATCCAGTTCGTCGCGCCGCTGCTGCGCGTCGGTCTGTTGATCGTGATCAAGTTCGGCGGCCGCGGAGAACCACTGCCGCGCGTCGGCCTCCTTGCCTCCATCAAGCAGTGCGTCCGCGTAGGCGTAACGCAATCGAGCCACAGCCAGCTCGGCCATGCCGGGCTGCACGATGTCAACTGCCCGCTCCAAAATCCTTCGCGCCTCCTCACCTTGACCCAGGTCGCGCCGCGCACCTGCCTCCACGATGATCATCTCGATGCGTGATGCCGGATCGAGCCTCACCCGGTCGGCCTCACGCGCCAGCTTGAGCGCATTTTGCGGACGGCCAAGAGCACGCTCGCAATCAGCCAGCACAGGCAGGTAGTCCTGCGACCCGGTCATCCGTCGCAAGGCGCGAAACTCACTCAAAGCGACGTCGTATCGCCCAGCGGCGTACGCGGTCTCAGCGGCGGCCTCCCGGACGATGGGCAGTCGGGCAGCTCGCCGTCGCGCCGCTTCGGCATGGGCGTACGCCAGTTCGGGATCGTCATCCACCAACTGCCCCGCAACGACCAGATGCGCAGCAACGATCTCGGCAAGCTCCTTGGGTAGCCCCCGCAGCTCCGCCCGTACGGAGGCGTGCAGCGAACGGGAGTCAACACCCTCCGGAACGGCTGGTTCGTTTTCTCGACGTGCCAGACCGGGTCTTGCGGCGGAGGCCGGACGACGGCTTCGGCTGGGGGGCTCGGCCGGCTGCCGATCACTGCGTCGCTGCCGTGGTGGCTTGCGATCCGAGCGTCCTGGTGCCTCACGCCGCGCGGACGTCTTACGTCGAGACGGATCAGGCCGCCTTTGCTCTGCCACCCGCCCAATTATTGCTTGCGGGCTCGTCCGATGCGCGCCCGCGGATGCGGGCTAGTCGGCAATAACCACCTCAGGCCCTGTGGCGGCCAATTCACTGACAATCTCTGGATTGGCCCCGGCATCGGTGATCACCAAATCCACCTCGTTGACTGCGGCAAAGGAGCAAAACGAGTTGCGTCCGATCCTGCCCGAGATCACCGGTACGATCCGCCGCCGGGCAGACAGCAGCATGGCACGCTTAGTCGCCGCCTCCTCGGGATTGGTCGTCGTCAAGCCATGCGTCGATGTCATGCCATTGACACCGATGATTGCAAGATCGACGGTCAAGGTGCTGAGTCGCCGGCTGGTCCAGGCGTCGACCGCTGCCGAAGTTAGGCCCCTGATGGTTCCGGGGAGTGTGAAGATGCGGAGGTTGTCGCA
Source organism: Actinomycetota bacterium (assembly GCA_046744405.1). Classification (GTDB taxonomy): domain Bacteria; phylum Actinomycetota; class Actinomycetes; order Propionibacteriales; family Propionibacteriaceae; genus Microlunatus. Next base: position 4,185 of record JBKPEY010000014.1, on the reverse strand, counting down.
GCCAGCCAGGTACTGAGCCGCTGGGAGGTTATTCGTTACTACCGCTAGGGGGCGATCTTTCGGCATCGCCTGGGCGCAGAACAGGGTCAACGAACCGGAATCAAGGACCACGACACCGTCCTGGGGAAGCTCATGAGCGACCCGGCGGGCAATCATGAGCTTGTCCTCGAACTGTTCCGCATGCCGGGCGGCGAGCGCCTGCTCGAAGGGTATGGAGTCCAACAACTCGGCGCCACCTCTGATTCTGCGCAGCACGCCACGTCGCTCCAGCACGTCAAGATCGCGGCGCACCGTCTCGGTGGTGACCTTCAGCTGCTCGCTGATTTGACTCACACTGGCACGTCGACCGTCATGCTGGATCAACAGATCGGTGATCGCCCGCTGCCGCTCGGGCGGATACATCGTCATGGTTGCCTTTCTGGGCCCATCTTCACATGGATGACCGAATGTCCCCTCACGAGGTGCATCAGAGACAAACGGGCAGAATGACCCACTTGAACGCTGAACCGGACACTAGATCTGCCACCGTGGGCTGCGCTAGCCTCCGGCTAAGAAGCCATTCAAAAATGTTTTACAGACATTCGGTCATGGCAGAGACAAGGACATAGCCGTCGGAGGTCAGAGAGTGCTCGCCATCGTGTTCTCGAGGCCAGGTGAGTTCTCGCTCATCGAACGGCCGGATCCCATTCCGGGATCTCGCGACGCGGTCGTTCGGGTCGAGGCTGTCGGCATCTGCGGGACTGATGTGCATGTCCTCGACGGTGAGTTCGCACCGACGGTATTCCCGATCGTGCCTGGACATGAAGCAACCGGAACCGTTGTCAGCGTTGGTGAAGAGGTTACGAACGTGGCGCCCGGAGACCCGGTAGCGCTCGACCCTTCCTTCTACTGCGGCGAATGCTCGTTCTGCATGTCCGGACACGGCAATCTCTGTGAGAACTGGGATGGGGCGGGCGTGGCGCGTACCGACGGCTCCACAGCCGAACTGGTGCGGTCGCCGGCCAAAAATCTCCATCGCCTATCGAACTCAGTTGATCTTGCACTGGCGGCGCTCATAGAACCGCTGTCTTGTGCAATTCATGCCTACGATCTACTGCCTCGCTGGATCGGGGCCCACTATCTGATCTATGGTGCCGGCACCATGGGGTTGATCATGGCCCAACTCGCGCCGCGCGCCGGCGCAGCATCGGTCAGCGTCGTCGACCCGAATCCACAGCGCCGCCAAGCAGCGCATGATGTGGGTATCGAACTGGTCGGGGCCAATGCAGACCAACTCCTCCGAGCAGGTGGCTGGGACACCGTCATCGATTGCACAGGTGCCGTGCAGGCGATCGAGGACGGCCTAACCCGGGTACGCCGGGGCGGCACCTTCCAGCAATTCGGTGTTGCGGCCAACCAGGCACAGGCCCGGTTCTCGCCCTTCCGCATCTACAACGATGAGGTGACAGTGGTCGGCTCGATGGCTGTGCTGCATTCCTTTGCCCGGGCAGTCGAAATGTTCGCCGCCGGCGCGCTCACTGCCAAGCCCATGATCAGCCATGCCTTCGCCCTTACCGACTATGGGGAGGCGATTGAGACCTTCCGCGCCGGCACCGGCCGAAAAGTCCAGATCCGACCACAGACGAGAGAATCAGCAGAACTGTTGTAGTCGGCGATCCCCATCGCCGCACGAGCGAGAGGACAACATGACCGTCCAGAGCGCGCAGGCCGTGGCTCGTTATCAGGCGATCACCGACTTGCTCACCGCTGACGGACGTGTGGATGTTGTCGACATCGCAAACCGGCTCGGTGTTGCGCAAGAGACCATTCGTCGCGATCTCCGCGCCATGGAAAACGCCGGGAAGCTGCAGCGCGTACATGGTGGCGCTGTTCGGATCGCCGCCGGTCCCCTTGCGCTCCTGAACAGCCCACCGCCTGCCGCCCAGAATGATCTCGATCTCACGACTTTGGTATGGGAACAGCTTCCACGCCGCGGCACCATTCTGCTTGGCACCGGCGGTCTGACGCTTGCTCTGGCGCATGCCATAGTCAGCTCTCCACCCGACGCGCACGGACTGACGGTTGCGACGAACTCACTGGACGCGGCGATTGTGCTTTCCCGAGCTAGCCGTGTTGAGGTGTACAACATCGGCGGAACCGTCTCGCCGGTCACCCGGGCTCAAGAGGGCGACTGGGCGGTTCATGAGATGGAGCGGCTGCATGTTGATGTCAGTGTGGTCAGTCCCGCCGGTATCAGCCTCGAACGAGGCCTGACGGAAGCCACCGCAGCGGCAGCCGCGGTGTCGCAAGCCGTGGTGGCCGCGGGTGAGAAGGTGATCGTGCTGGCCGATCCAGGCACCTTCGGCGTCTCGGCCTTTATCCAGTTCGCATCCATTGATGAGATCAACGCCATTGCGGTCGCCGGCTCACCCAACCAGGCCGCATTGCAGCCGTTCCGGGAACGCGGCATCACTATCACCGTGGGAGGTAGCTCATGACACTCGTGGCCGGAGTCGATTCCTCGACCCAGTCAGTAAAGATCGTCGTTTGTGATCTTGAAACAGGAGCCGTGGTTCGCACTGGACGCGCGGCGCACCCTGACGGCACCGAAGTATCGGCATCGGCTTGGCTAGCGGCCTATCGAGAGGCGACAGGTTTTCAGGAGGGAACGGGCGATCCGGCTCTCCTTGATGGGGTTGAAGCGCTCGCCGTCGGTGGTCAGCAGCACGGCATGGTTACCCTCGACGAGAACGGCGAGCTGGTACGTGACGCCTTGTTGTGGAATGACAACAGGTCGGCCCGGGATGCAGCGGATTTGATATCGGAGTTGGGCGGACCCACGGTTTGGGCTGATGCGGTTGGCTCTGTACCGGTCGCATCCATGACGGTATCCAAGCTCAGGTGGCTGGCTCGCGCCGAGCCGGACAATGCCGCGAGAACCGCCGCAGTCGTACTGCCGCACGATTGGCTGAGCTGGCAGATCGGCGGCCGGAGCTTTGCCCCGACGACCGACCGTGGAGATGCATCGGGCACCTGTTACTTCGATGCGACCAGCAACCGCTATCGAGATGATCTTGTACAGCTTGCTGTAGGCCACGACCTTGAACTGCCGCGCGTCGCGGGTCCTAGCGAGGTCATCGGATACACGCCAACAGGCATCGCCATCGCTCCGGGCACCGGCGACAACATGGCGGGAGGTTTGGGCCTTGGCGTCACGGCGGGCGCCGCGGTGGTCTCGGTGGGTACAAGCGGGACTGCCTTTACCAAGAGTTACCAGCAAACACACGAGCCGACCGGAACGGTGGCCGGCTTTGCCGATGCGACAGGCGAGTTTCTTCCCCTTGTTTGCACGCTCAACGGCGCTCGCAATCTCGTGGCAACCTCGCAGTTGCTGGGCGTGACACTGGCCGAGCTGAGCGAACTCGCCTTAAGCGCCCAACCTGGGAGTCAAGGCGTGACGTTCGTCCCGTATCTCGAGGGTGAGCGCACGCCACCGCTGCCCGATGCGCGAGGTCAGCTTGTTGATCTGACTTTGGCCAACATGACACCGGCCAATATCGCCCGCGCGACCATTGAGGGTGTGCTGTGGAGCCTCGCCTACGGTGTCGAAGTACTCAGCGAGCAGACCGGGGAGATCTCCTCGATAACGCTTACCGGTGGGGCATCGCAATCCGAGGCAGTACGCCAGATCGCGCCGGCGGTGTTCGGCCTACCGGTGGTGGTGACCGACACCTTCGAAAGCGTTGCCGTCGGCGCCGCTCGGCAAGCGGCCTGGGCGTTGACCGGCACCCTTCCTGACTGGCAGGTGCCAGTGATCAGTCAGCAAGAGCCGACCCAGGCTGATCAGCAAGCAGCGGCAGAAATTATGGACCGCTATCGCTCGGTATTAGCCGCTAATTTCGGTGTTTGACCGCAGGGCTTCCTTAACATTTCTCCGCACAAGTCCAGATATGAGGCCCGGACTGAGTCATTGAGACATTTTCATGGCTTGTGCGGAGAAACGGCATGTGTCACTGCCCAAAATCACTTCAGGGCCGGTCACGAATGACCGACCCTGAGGTGTTGTTGTCCGGCGACGTCCTAGTCTCCCACACGGTCCCCCGTGCAGTACCATCGGCGCTGAAAGGCTTAACTTCCGGGTTCGGAATGGAGCCGGGTGTTTCCCTTTCGCCATGATCACCGAAACTCTATGGAGATATCAACGGC
>JBKPEY010000305.1:0-4576 GCA_046744405.1 Actinomycetota bacterium | reverse complement strand
GGTCCGGCGGACGTCGTCTACCGGCTCGATGGTCATGATGCTCCAGGGGACGAGGGGTTGCTGCCGTGTCAGAGTAGCTGAGCGCACCTTGGGTGCCATCCGAAAACTGTCACTCCTAGCCTCTAGCTTCTCTGGCATGCCTAAGACGAGCACCAGACCGAGCCATACCTGTTCCGAATGCGGCTGGAGATCGACCCGCTGGGTCGGCCGATGCGGAGAGTGCCAGACCTGGGGCAGCGTTGTCGCGGACGGTGCGCCGAAGCTGAGCCAGATCTCGGCATCGGTGCCAGTAACCAAGGCGGTGCCGATCAGCGAGGTCAGCGCCAAGCTCGCGACTCATGCCCGCACGGGCGTTGCGGAGCTTGATCGGGTGCTTGGCAATGGCCTGGTGCCAGGCGTGGTAGTACTGCTCGCTGGTGAGCCGGGCGTCGGGAAGTCGACCCTGCTGCTGGAGGTCGCGGCCCGCTGGGCGCACAAGGGGCATACCACGCTGTATGTCACTGGTGAGGAATCGGCCGCACAAGTCCGGCTACGCGCTGGACGCACGAACGCCGTGGCCGATCAGCTCTATCTCGCTGCCGAGACTGACCTGGCAACCGTTCTCGGGCATATCGAGGAGGTTCAGCCATCCCTGATGGTCCTCGATTCGGTTCAAACCATTGGCACTGCTGAAGCCGATGGGTCACCAGGCGGTGTGACGCAGGTGCGCGAAGTGACAAGTGCGTTTGTCCGGGTGGCCAAGCGCCGCGGCATGGCGGTGATCATCGTGGGTCATGTGACCAAGGACGGATCCGTGGCTGGTCCACGGCTACTTGAGCATTTGGTCGATGTCGTGCTGGCATTCGAGGGCGATCGGCACTCGGGCTTCCGGATGGTCCGTGCGATCAAGAACCGCTTCGGCCCGGCCGATGAGGTCGGATGCTTCGAGATGGTGGACTCCGGGATCTTGGAAGTGCCTGATCCGTCAGGTCTGTTCACCTCACAGCACGGCGAGCCGGTGTCAGGTACCGCAGTCACTGTCACGATGGAGGGTCGCCGACCGTTGCTTGCCGAGATTCAGGCGTTGGTTGCCAAGACCTCGTTGACCCAGCCGCGGCGCATTGCCAACTGTGTGGAGTCGGGCCGGCTCGCCATGATTCTCGCCGTGCTGGACCGACGCTGCGGTGTACGTCTCGACGATCGTGACGTCTATGTGTCCACAGTCGGCGGAGCCAGGGTGAGCGACCCCGCAGCAGATCTCGCTGCGGCCCTCGCGGTCTCCTCGGCGGCAGACAACAAGCCTGTGCCGCAACGCACTGTCGCTTTGGGAGAGGTTGGGCTGGCGGGCGAGCTCCGCCGAGTGCCGGGAACTAGTCGCCGGCTCAGCGAGGCTGCACGGCTGGGCTTTGCCGAGGCGGTCATCCCCGCGGACGCTCGGGACTCAGCCGAGCAGATCATGACCGTACATTCCGGCATGGTCGTGCATTCGGTCGCCACCGTCGAGCAGGCGCTGGCGGCTCTGTCGCTTGATAGACGGAGATCTCAGTGACATTGGCCCTCACGCAGGCGACCCGGTTGATACGGTCGGCCGAGGGAGTGGGTCTGGTCGCAACGGCGCGACAGGGCCCGCCCCCGTCAGCTGCGAGCGTCGGCAGTGCGCGAGCAGCTCAAAACACCGAATCTCTGACGCTGACGGAGGGAGTGATTGTGGCGTCAGACGTCGATCGGCACCGCCGGTTGTTGGACTACCTCGCGATGATGGCACCGGGAACTCCGCTGCGCGATGGCTTTGAGCGGATCCTTCGAGGCCGTACTGGAGCGCTGGTGGTGCTTGGTCGTAACAAGATCATCTCCCAAATCTCGACCGGTGGCTTCGCACTCGATGTGGTGTACACGCCTACTGCGCTGCGTGAGCTCGCCAAGATGGACGGGGCGATCATCTTCGATTGGGAGGCCGATCGCATCATCCGCGCCGGGGTACAGCTGATGCCGGACGCGAGCATCGACACAGTGGAAACCGGGACTCGGCATCGTACGGCAGACCGAGTGTCACGGCAGTCTGGATTGCCGGTGGTCTCGATCTCGGCATCGATGTCAACGATCGCGTTATATCTCGATCACCGTCGCCATCTCGTTGAGCATTCCGATCAAATCCTGACCCGGGCACATCAGGCCCTGCAGACCTTGGAGCGATATCGCGGACGGCTCTGGGAAGTGACGACCAAGTTGTCGTCATTGGAGGTCCAAGATCAAGTAACGGTCCGGGATTTTGCCCTTGTGGCCCAGCGACTTGAGATGGTACGGCGTCTTGAGGACGAACTGGACACCTATGTCGTTGAGCTCGGCACGGACGGCCGCCTGCTCACCCTGCAGCTGCATGAGCTTCGCGCCGGCATCGACGAGTTGCGCTGCCTGCTCGAACGGGACTATCACCCGACTGGGTCATCAACGTTTGGCCTTGGCGGTCTGAAGCACCTGAACACCGACGAGCTGCTGGATCCGCTGACTGTGGCACGTGCTGTGGGCTTCCCGTACAACATGCATCTGGAGAGTCATGTGACGACCCGCGGTTTCCGGCAGATGGCACAAATCAACCGGCTGCCGTCTTACCTTGGAGATCGATTGATCGAGCACTTCGGCACACTTCAAGCCCTCTTCGGAGCAAGCGCCAATGACCTGCAAGCTGTGGAAGGCGTCGGCGAGGGTCGTGCCCGGGTGATCCGTGATGGCCTGGTCCGGTTAGCGGAGTCGGCCTACACAGAGCGTCTGGCTTAACTTCCGGCTTTCACAATCATCCTTAGCTTGACTGGTGATGCACCCTTCAGCTGCGCTGTTGCGACATAGCTGCCCGGGCGCAGGGCTTGGCTAGCTGACTTGCACTTTGGCTTGGAACGCCTACCGTCCCAGGTCAGTGACCAAGCCATGGTGTGCTCAGAACCGAGGTTGCGACTAATCGTCTTGATCATGGCCGGGCAATCATCAGTACTCCAAATCCGATCATCGCCATAATTGATCTTGAGCTCGAAGTTCTTAGCTGTCACCCGCGAAGTGCAAGTCTGAGCTGAGCCGTTGATCAACGACAACTGGAAGGTCGTGCGGTGCTTAGCAACAATGCGCCGTTTGCCAGTGAGCGTCGTGCGCAGTTCCTTCGGCGCGCAGGGCTGCGCGGTGCTTTGACTTGTCTTCCTCGGCGATGCTTTCAACTTCGGAGACTTTTTAGCTGCCGGCTTCCGCGTGGCTGAGGCGGAGACGAACGACTGAGTCGGTATTGCCGTCTCCATGACGCTGCTTGACGGCGCAGCCGAAGACGTGGGGCTTGCCGATGCCGGGCCGGGAGCGGCTGCCGAGCCACTGCTCGTGCTGGTGATGATCAACGTCAGGGTGACGACAAGGACTGCTGCTGCCGCGAACACCAGTCCACGCCGAACCCAATAGGTTTGCACGGATTCTGGCCCGACCGGGCGCAGCACCCCGCTCATGGCCCCGAGCCTAGGGAGATCGAAGCGGACGCGACTGGAGGCACGCCGCCCCACGTTCCCGGGTAGCGTGACGCTCGTGTCTGTTGATCGGCAGATCTCAGTCCGGATAGCCCGGACGCTGTCGAAACGCGTCATCGACTGGTACGCCGAGCATGCGCGTGATCTGCCATGGCGACGCCCGGTTGCCACGCCGTGGGCGATCATGATCAGTGAGTTCATGCTGCAGCAAACGCCTGTGGAGCGGGTACGCGGCCCTTGGCAAGCGTGGTTAGAGCGATGGCCGACGCCGCCAGCTCTCGCGGCTGCCACTCCTGGAGATGCGGTACGAGCCTGGGGGCGCCTTGGTTATCCGCGCCGGGCGCTGCGGCTACATCAGGCCGCGCAGATGATCACCAACGAGTTCGGCGGTGTCGTCCCTGAGGACCGCGAAGCACTGCTCCGGCTGCCTGGAGTTGGGTCTTACACGGCCGCGGCAATCCGCAGCTTTGCGTACGGTCGGCGCGAGGTCGTTCTGGACACCAACGTTCGGCGTGTGCTGGCCAGAATCGGTTCTGGCGTTGCCTTGCCGAGCGGAGCGCCGACGACCCAGGAGCGAGCTCTGGCCGAGGAGCTGATTCCGCAAGCCCCGCAGCGCGCCGCCCGTTGGGCCGTTGCATCGATGGAGCTTGGTGCGCTGGTGTGCCGGGCTCGCAATCCGATATGTCATGCCTGCCCCGTACAAGATCTTTGTGCCTGGCGGCGGGCGGGCCATCCAGCCGAGCTTGACGCGCGTCGACGAGCCCAGGCATATCTGGGAACCGATCGGCAGTGCCGTGGTGCTTTGCTCGCTTTGCTGCGATCCAGTTACGACCCGGTTGAAGATCACGACCTGCGAGCGGCATGGCAAGATGTGGCGCAGCGCGACCGCGCGCTGGCCTCGCTCGTACAGGACGGGCTGGTGGTGCCCGTAGGCAGCAGATGGTCGTTGCCAAGCTAGGTCCAAGACCTCGATCAGAAAGGGCAGTGCTGTCATGACTGCGCTCGCACCGACTCTCACACTCCGCAATGGTGCCGAAATCCCGGTACTCGGCCTGGGCACCGCACCGATCGTCGGCAATGAGTCAGTCCGTCAGGTGAGC
>JBKPEY010000551.1:0-1445 GCA_046744405.1 Actinomycetota bacterium | reverse complement strand
ATCTCCGGCGTTTATGTGAATTTCGATGATGGGTACGTCGCTGAAGTCACCGATGTCGGGGACCCGTACCTCCTGGACACTCATGCGGTTCTCCTCTGGACAGCAAACGGATGCATCGGTGCCAAATCGGTTTTGAAGGGGGCGCCGGCTAAAGCACGAGTCGGCGCATGTCGGAGAGCGCGTCACACAGATGCCGCATGAACCGGGCTGCAAGAGCGCCGTCGATGACTCGGTGGTCATATGACAAAAACACCGGAAGCATCAGTCGGGGGCGGAACTTCTTGCCATTCCAGACCGGCATCTGTTTTGAGCGCACTACACCCAAGATCGCAACCTCGGGCGCGTTGACGATCGGAGTGAAGTTCGTGCCACCGATACCACCCAGGCTCGAGATGGTGAAGGTGCCACCTTGCAGGTCGCTGGGTCCGAGTTTGCTATCGCGCGCCTTTGCTGACACCGCGCCAAGGTCCTTGCTTAGCTCGGTGATGCCCTTACGGTCGACGTCAGTGATCACTGGAACCACGAGGCCATCCGGCGTATCGACCGCGACGCCGATGTTGATGTATTGCTTCAAGATCAAGCTGTCGCCTTCTGGTGACAGCGAGCTGTTCACTGTCGGGTACGCCCGTAGCGCCGAAACCGATGCCTTGAGCAGGAAAGCAAGCAGCGTGACGCGATAGCCCTCGGACTTTGCAGCGGTGTCGAGCTCTTTCCGGTACGCGTCGAGCTCGGTGATATCGGCTTCATCGCCGTGTGTGACGTGCGGAATGTTGAGCCAAGACCGGTGCAAGAAGGGGCCGGAGATCTTCTTGATCCGCGGCAGCGGCTCGACCTCAGTCGGTCCGAACTTGGAGAAGTCCACCGCCGGGATCGGCGGAATGCCCATGCCGGACGGTGCCTCGGCAGGTGCGGCGGCGGGTGCACCAGTTCCGCGCAAGTTCTGCAGCAGATCTTCCTTGGTGATTCGGCCCTTGGGTCCACTGCCGTTGACGGAGGAAAGCTCAACGCCGAGTTCCCGTGCCAGCCGGCGTACGCTCGGCCCAGCATGGACACCAACGAAATCTGGTGACGGCGCTGGCTCAGCGGCCGCTGCGGCGGCAGGCGCACCAGCGGGCTGAACGGCAGGCGCCGCCACCTCGGGTACCGGAGCGGCAGGTGCTACAGCAGCGGGTGTCGGCTCCTGTTGACCGATCATTGTCGGTGGCTCTGCCTCCGCAGCTCCCGACTCCTCTACCGCTACCAAAGGCGTGCCTTCGCTGACTCGATCGCCCTCCTTGACGAACAACTCACGGATCTCTCCAGCAGCAGTGCTGGGGACATCCATCGTCGCCTTGTCGGACTCCAAGGTCACCAATGGGTCGTCGACGGCCACGACATCACCGGCGGCTACATGCACCTCGATAACTGGTACGTCGTCGAAGTCACCGATGTCTGGAACTGCTACT
>JBKPEY010000245.1:0-4021 GCA_046744405.1 Actinomycetota bacterium | reverse complement strand
GCGGTCTGGTCACGCCCTGGTGCGGCCTGAAGACGGCGGCCCGCTCACCCTGCACCAACTCACCGAATTCCTGCGGCGGAGCGGATGTCAGGTACGCATCCAGCCGGTGCTGGATCCCACCGAGGTGGCACCGGTGGACGGCTACGAAATACCGGCCCGGCTCCGGGCTGCGGTCCGAGTCCGCCAGATCGCCGATGTGTTCCCATTCGGAACGTGCCTGAGTTCAACGATGGATCTTGATCACACCGAACGCTATGTATCGATGGATTACGGCGGGCCGCCGGGCCAAACCCGGCTCAGTAACCTGGGCCCCTTCACCCGTCCCGGTCATCGAGCCGTCACCCACGGTGGTTGGCAGAAACACCAGCCCGAACCCGTGCACCGCTCACCCACCGGCTACATCTACCTGGTCACCAACCAAGGCACCCTCGCCCTCGGCCGCACCCCATTCAGCGCTGCCATCTGGGAAGCCGCCACGCCGAAGCCAAGCGCAATCCCCGCCTAGCTCAGACGGGTTGGAACTCGGCCCTGGCCAGGATTTCTAGATCTTCCTGTCGCAGCTTCGAACGCGCCGGGCGCGAATAGTGTTTACCTGGTAGTTTGCCGACCCTTGGTCGGGGATGACGAGGAGTCGGATGGTCGGGGGCGGCCGCGTAAGGCCACGTGGTCTGCTTACGCGCCCCGTCGCGGCGCTGTTGGCTGCCATGGTGATCACGATGGCTTGCTCCTGTGGGAAGCCTCTTGACGGCCGGTCCTCGGTGGTGCCAGCCCCCACAACTGCGCCAACAGCTTCGGCATCCTCAGCGGCCAAGGCCTCGTCGGTGCCGTTACGACGCAAACCAGACGAGAAGGCCGCCGGCCCTCTTGGCGTCGCGGGCGAGTGGACCCTGGACTGGCGGGACGAGTTCTCGGGCAGCTCGGTCAATCTGAAGCGCTGGCGCTCGAATTGGCTGACCGATTACGACACGGCGATCTCTACGCCGATCAACGACGCAGAGCATGCCTGTTACGACCCGGCGAACGCGACCGTTAAGAAGGGCGTGCTGCTGCTGAAGGCCGAGAAGCGACGTTGCCGGACCCACGACGGCAAGAGGTACGGCTACACGTCGGCCGTCGTGGAGTCGGCACATGATTACCAGTTCACCTACGGCTTCGTGGAGGCCCGGATTTATCTGCCTCCCTCGGACGGTTCGTTGGCTCCCAAGGGATCCTGCGGCCCCAACTGGGCTGTCTTTATGCTGAACGGGCGCCGCCATCCCCAGCACGGCGAGATTGACATCATGGAGTGCCTATCCGGCAACGACGTCTCCTGGCACTATCACTATGGCTCCAATGCTGCGCCAAAAGGGAATGGGGACTATCCCGAGGCGTGGCGCGCTGACATGCCTGGCTCAAGCGGTTGGCACACCTTCGGCGTCGACTGGAAGCCTGGCCGTCTGGTGTTCTACTACGACGGGATTCAGGTGGGCGTCCAGGAGTCCGGTGTCACCAGCAAGCCGCATTACATCGTCGTCGCCCTAGCGATCTCAGGATCGACGGCAGCAACACCGCAGACTATGAAGGTCGATTACATGCGAGTTTGGAAACGCGAACGGAAGTCGGGTACTTAACTCTCTTTCTCAGTCGGCACACTGAGTTCGTGACCAGTCCAGCGACCTACTGTGTCGTCACCGCACTCAGCCACGCCGGACTCGTCCGCGACCATAACGAAGACAGCCTCGTCATTGGCCAGTGGACTTTATGTGCAGCAGACACTCAGACACCACAGACCCTTGTCTTTCCAATCGCTAGCCCACTAGTGGTCGCAGTTGCGGACGGCCTCGGCGGACATCCTGGCGGTGACGTTGCAAGCTCCCTTGTGGTTCGAGAATTGGCCCACGCGGGACCGACGCTCGACGGCGAGCAAGGACTGCGTAATGTTCTGAGCTCCTGCAACAGGGCCCTTTACGGTATCGCTGCAGATGAGCCGACGTTGACCGCAATGGGCACGACGGTCGCCGGTGCGCTGTTCATTTCTGATCAACTGCTCGCGTTCAACATTGGGGACAGTCGGGTCTACTCGCAGGGGCCTGACGGACTTCGACAAGTCAGTGTCGATGATCGGCCGCCGCTGGCGCCTGGCCAAGAGCACACCGCGATCGTCACTCAAACACTTGGTGGCGGACTCACCTACACAGACGTTGAGCCACATCTCTCGTCATTCCCGCCGTCGACCGACGTGCGCTGGCTTATTTGCAGTGATGGACTTTCCGACCTAGTAGACAACCAAACTCTCAATGATCTACTTCTGGAGGCCGAGGACAGTCGAGCTGCATTCGAGCTATGGAAGGCAGCGATGGAGGCCGGCGGACACGACAACATCACGCTGGCACTCGTCCGAGTCGCTGGCTGATCTCGGAGGCGGAGCTGTCGTGCGGCGGGACCGGCTGATCATTCGTCGCGGGGTCGCTGACCAGTGCATCCCATTCGATGTGGTAGTTGTACTGCCACGCTGTCTTCTCAGGTTTGGCCAGCTTCATCGCTATCGGCATGATCACGTCGCGCAGTCGTCGGGCGATGGGTCCTGCGGCCTTGTGACTGTTCGTGCGAGCCGCGAGTTTGATGATCCGGGTCACGCGATCACGCCGAAGATCTTCGCGGTAAATGCATGGCGATACGGAAGATCACGCAGACGACGGGCCAGCTCGACGGCACTCTCGATTACCAGCGAGGCGCCTTGTCCCGAACTCGGCGAGGGAACATGGGCCGCATCGCCGACCAGGACCGTACGGCCACGGCTCCATACAGGTGCGGTCGGCATGATCTCCAGTGCGCCGATGATGATCAGGTCTGCTGGATGGGAATGTGCGAGCAATACAGCCGCTGGTGTACGGTCCGCAGCGAAGGTGTTCCCAAGAATGTGCAACCACCTTTCTGGCAAGACGCTGCGGGCCTGAACGCGGGTCAGTGGCTCATGGTGAGGCAGGTTTGCAAACCAGTCGGTACGCCCTTCCTCAGTTACCTTGTAGCCGAAGAACGCCCGCTTACCGAAGACCATGTGGTAGTTCGCTTCGGTCGAGGGGATGTCGACGTCTGTGGCCCAGCCACCAAAGCCGAGTAGTCCGGTATATCGGGGAGGCGGCGCAGTCGGATCGATCATGGAACGGACCGTGGAGCGAACGCCGTCAGCACCAATGAGAACGTCGCCATGGGCCGTGGAACCGTTGCTGAATCCCGCAGTAACACCATCAGCTGTCTCGCCGGCGCCTACGAACCGGTGCGAATGTTCGATCCTGATGCCACGGCGTCGTGCCTCGTCGTACAGCGCTCGAAACAGATCGGCTCGCCAAATCACATGCATCAGGGGCCTGCCGCTGGAGCCGTCGAACCGGGCTAATGGCTTGCCCGTCCAGCTGTGCACCACCATTGCGGACACCGGCTCGGCGACCCGGCGTACCGGGTCGTCGAGGTCAATGGCAGCTAGCGCGGCGAAGCCGTTGGGCGCGAGGCCGAGCATGCCGCCGACGCCGTCGGCTGCGCTGGCGAATGCCTCGTACACCGTCGCTTCAATGCCTGCTTTCTGAAGTGCCATTGCGGTAACAGGGCCGGCGATTCCGCCGCCGATGACAATGGCCTTACGAATGTGCTTCATGGCTCTACCTCTCAGTGCGCGGGTCAGTGATCGCGGTTCGTTGTTGTGGATGATCTTGGGCCGCGATAGGCGTGCCACCCCATGGCCGCGAACCAGGCCAGAATTTCAACGAACAGCAGCCGCTGGGTGAGCCCCGCCACGCCGTGCCCGGCGGTGACCGCAGCCTGATTGAACGACATGACGTAGCCGACGTAGAGCACTAGCGTTACCGGGGCCGCCGCCAGCAGTCCATTTCCGCGGGCATGCCAGGCGGGAAGTCGCCGTCCGTGCAGTCCGCTAACCAGGAAGCTGATCACGGGCGTGGCAAGGATCAGCTGGGCGCCGAAGAGGTGCATCACTGGGGCGTTGAGCGTGAAGAAGCCAATGATGATCAGCCCCGCTGGCGACAGC
>JBKPEY010000346.1:0-2310 GCA_046744405.1 Actinomycetota bacterium | reverse complement strand
CCGGAGAGGCCGAGCGCTCTTACGGCGACGCATTCGCCTATTGCGAGGAGCACGACATCGGCACCTTCGTGGTGTGTTTGCAAGGCCAGCGCACGGCAGTTCTGGAACAAAACGGACGCTGGACTGAATGCATGTCGTTGGGTCACGCCCTGCTCGATCAGCACAAGCTGTCGCCATGGAATCGGCTTAGGCCACTGTGCAGTACGGCGAAGGTGATGGCCCGTCGAGGCCAAGAGGGTTTCTGGCCATATCTGGATGAGGCGATGGAGTCGGCGCTACGACTCGGGGAGCCGGAATGGATCAGACCGGTGGGAATTGCCCGAACCGAGGCGTGCTGGCTGGAGGGCCGGTTGGATGCGGCTGTCTCGGAACTAGATCGGGTGCAGTCTTTCTCTGCCGGCGCCACAGCTGTCGATCGCTGTTGGATGGCTATCTGGACGCGCCGTCTCGGCGGGACGGCGCAAGCGGTCGATATCGAGCCGTTCGCCGGACAGCTCGCGGGTGAGGGCGCGCGGGCTGCCATGCTGTGGGATTGGCTGGGCTATCGCTATGAAGCTGCGCTGGCTCTATTCGACACCCAAGCTGAGGCCTTGCTACGAGAGTCGTTAGCGCGGCTTGTTGATCTTGGAGCCGAAGCCGCGGCTCGACTGGTGCGCCGTACCATGCGCGATCTTGGTGTGCGCTCCATCCCGGCGGGTGCGCGTACGGCGACCCGGACTCACCCACGTGGATTGACCGCACGCGAGCAGGAAATTCTCGAACTCCTGACTTCGGGCCAGTCCAACGATGAGATTTCAGCAAACTTGTTCATCTCGGTGAGAACTGTTGAGCACCACGTGTCTGCGATTCTTGGCAAACTCGGCGTTACCACTCGCAAGAGCGCCGCCCAGGAGGCGCGGAGGTTGGGCCTTATTGAGGCACACCGGGTATCGGTATCGGTGGCCACGAAATCTAGGTAGTCCTCTGGGCAATATGGGAGATCAGCTCCCATGAGTAGTTGATCATGCGCTCCTACGGTCGTTACAAAACTTCGACCGAAGGAGGAGCGATGCCGCTCTACATGGATGTCCACAGCCTGGATGATGAAGTGACGTTCGAGGATGTGGGCAAAGCACACCAGTCCGACCTGCAAACCCAAGGCAGCTATGACGTCAGCTATCTGCGCTATTGGGTGGACGGCAAACACGGCAAGATCTTCTGCCTCGTTGAGGCCCCGAATCCCGACGCTGCAGCAACGGTCCATCGTGAGGCACATGGCCTCGTCGCTGAAGAGATCTACGAAGTGCAGGAGGGGTCATGAAACACCTCCGCACCGTCCTTCCGATGATCACCGCTGGGCTCTTGCTCGCAAGTCAGGCGGGCGCCGCATTTGCATGCGGCAACTGCGACCCCGGAGATGCGATGACTGCGGCCCAGTCCGTGACAGCGAAGTACCAAAGTCTCAACGTGGCAAAGAAGTCGGGCTATTCGATCTTGGCCGATACCGCCGGAATCACGTGCATCGCTGAACCCCAGATGGGCGCAATGGGCGTGCACTACGTAAAAGGTGATCTTGTCAAGGATCCCGCGATCGATGCCGCACGTCCAGAAGCTTTGGTCTACGCACCTGATAAGCGTGGCGGGCTGCACCTGGCGGCCGTGGAGTACGTGGTGATCAAGTCCGACTGGGACGCGCACAATTCTTTGGCCGGGGCGCCGCCGTGGGTCAAACCTTTGCCGCCCAATCTCTTTGGGCGCGACTTCAACTTCACCGATGCTCCCAACCGGTACGGCTTGCCTCCCTTCTATTCACTGCACGCATGGATCTGGCAGGAGAACCCGATGGGGACCTTCGAGATGTGGAACCCCAGCGTGCACTGTGACCAGACATAGGAGCGCCAGCAAACGTCGGAGACGTTCCCGCGGGAACGTCTCCGCGCTTGCTTGCGAGAGACACTGATTCCCTCACGCCGCCTTTATTGCTGCCGCGGAATGACGGTGAGCACCCGAGCCAGATGCGTACGGAACTCGCTCATGAAGTTGCTCAAGAACGCCGCCATAGCGTCGTCGACAACTTCTCCTTCAGGGGTGAAGACCTCCGGTGAGTATCGGATGTAGGCCTCCGGAGCGGTCATCTGGCGCGCGTTGCAGAAGCTGAGTACCCCGCGCAGGCTCTGCTGACTGACCGCGGTGCCGATCGGGCCAATGGATGCGCCAATAACGGCGGCAGGAATGTGATCGAAGGAGTTCTGCCCCCAGGGCCGAGAAGCCCAGTCAATGGCGTTCTTCAACGCCCCAGGAATGGATCGGTTGTACTCAGGAGTGACGAAC
>JBKPEY010000573.1:0-2756 GCA_046744405.1 Actinomycetota bacterium | reverse complement strand
GGCAGTGGGACCGTGACCTACAGCGGAGATCCGAAGCGGGTCAACCAACAGATCACCGGATCAGGAAAGTTGATCAAGAAGTAGTCGAGTCCGGAACCTGTGATCGAGTCGGCGCTTGCGACTTTCGCAACGCGCTTCGTGCGAGCGCGATAGCGGCGATCAGCGCCGCGACGCCGTACACGATGCACAGCAACCAGTACCTGGTGGCTCCCTCGACAGTGCCCAAGAAAATGCCCTGCGAAAGGTTGAGGGCGCCGTGGAACAAGGTGGCGATCAGAACGCTGCCGAGGGTGTGCAGAAAGACCCAGGTCATCAAAATCGAATACTCGATGGTAAGCAGTACGAATGCCGTCCAGGGCAATCCGTACTGCGGCGTGCCGGGAACCACGAAGGTCGGCAGGTGCCAGAGACCCCACAAGACTCCCAAGATCAAACTGGCGGTTAGCGCGGATCGCTTCTCAAGCAGCCGCGGTAGGGCGTAACCACGCCAGCCCAGCTCCTCGCCGACGACAAGAACAAACAGCACCAGTTCGATGGGTGCCAGGGCGCCGACCCGAATGAAGTCCGCTGTCCCGGCAAGGTATGCCAGAACGGCTGTTGCCAACGACAGAATCGTCGGCAATCCGAGTGCGATGACGTACCAGGGCAGTCCGACCCGCCAAAGTACGACCCGACGGAGCAAGGCTTTCAGGCCGGCCTTGCCCTCGGTCACGGCGGCCATAATCATCGCGGCTAGTGCGGGACCGAAGAGTCCGAAGATGCCAAGAAACGGGGAGAACTTCAGTAGCGGATAAATCCACCAGGTCAGCAGGTACGCCAGAACGAAGAAGGCGATCAGCGGATGCTTTCTCACCAAGCCTCCCAATCACTCCAAAGAACTCAGCCGACCTGAGCGGGCCGCGTTACAGCCGGCTCGGCTACTCCCTCGCGTCGTGCCAGGAGCGCAACGCCTACAGATCCCCAGAGCAGGGCTAGCAAGAGACTTTCAGCGGCACTGAAGATCGCGTTCGCGACATCGCCCAGCGGAAAAGCCACAATGAGCAGCACGCCGCACCACCACGGCAATATCCGGGCACGGAGAATGATCACGCCGAGTAGCACAGAACCAATGAGCACCGCCAATCCACCGCCAATGCGAACGTTGCTAAGTGACTCCTGACCCGCAGCCATGCTGATCATCCTAACGACAATCATGATCAAGTAACCAGCGATGGTGAGCACCGTTCCAACGGTCCCCAGTCGGCCATAACGCGGTTTTCCGCTGTGCAAGGCGTGAATCCCGAGCACGGCGATGATGACCCCGATGTAGGCGGCGACGACGACGCCGAGGTAAAGGTAGCTCGCGGCCGAATCGTAGGTTCTCTGGAGAGGATTCAACTGGTCGAGAATGGCTGAAATGATGAAGAGTGCGGCGGCCGCGATACCTGCTATGCCGCCCCATTTGATCTTTGAGAACATCATCACACTCCCTGCATCGTTGAGATTGAGGCGAGACCGTCGTATTGTTCAGACGACTGGTCCGACTCTTTCCGGCTCTGCGTGAGGAAGCGGTTCCTCCTGCTTACGGTGCTTGCGCGAGAAATTCGCGGGTCCGGAGATGGCGATCACCAGGGCCGCTACGACAGCCCAAACCAACGCCAGCAACCATGACTCGCGAATTGCGTCAGCGCCAGAGAACATCGGGGAGAAAAAACTTCCGGAAACTGCGTTGTTCGCCGCGTGCATCAGCATGATGATCAGCACGCTGCCACGGCTGTTGTTGAACACCCAGTTGAAAACGATCACAGCGGCAAGAATCAGCACGATATCTGAGTAGGAGACCTGCCCGACCACCATGAGAGGCAGATGCCAGCCGGCGATGAGAACGCCGAGGATCAGGCTGGCAACGAGTGCCGACCGCCCGTGCTGCAAGCGAGGAACTGCATAGCCCCTCCAGCCGGGCTCCTCCCATGCGCCGCCGACGCCTGGAACGAGAAGGACGATTGCAAAAGTGGAAAGGACGCCAGGCCAGGCGCCGAGTTGGGCTGGAGAGGGAGTTTGAGCACCCAGCATGACGTTCAGCATTGTTGCGACACCGGTAAGCACTGCTGGCAGCAACAGCGCCACCGCGTACCACCCGGGCGCAACGCGCCAGCGAACCATCCTGCGAAAGAGCCCCACTATTCCAGCCTTGCCCTCAGTTAGTGCAAGTACCACGATCGCTGCAAGGAAAGGTCCGAAGCTCGCGACTGGATTCGGAAACAGTCCGAGTGCATACAGTGGCCATGCCCACCATGACAATGCGTAGGACAGCAGGAAGAACGTTGTCACCGCATGACGCCGCACGAGGGCTGATGTTGCGGACATTTCGAGGTCCACCTTTCTGCCTCGGCTAGTTCGGCTGATCACCTCATCCACCACACTGGCCCAATACTGGCGGATGCGATAGCGGGTGCGCCGGTGCGAGCGCGGGGCGGTTTTCTGGTATATCGGTTTCGACTTTAAAAGCGGACCTCGTCCGGATGTGATGGGAATTGAGCGGACACCTTCGTAGTCGGCTGCCCTAGCATCACCCCATGGGTGGACGTGTCTTGATCCTCGCCGCCGGCGTCGGCTCGGGCCATAACACCGCAGCAGAAGTGCTCGAGTCGTGCTTTCGCGCCGCCCCGGACGTCGACGCTGTGCAAAGGTTAGACATTCTCGAGTCGACCAACGAGGTTTACCGCACGCTTTATGACGACGGCTACTTTGCCTTGGTCGACGCCGTTCCTTGGCTG
>JBKPEY010000228.1:0-6736 GCA_046744405.1 Actinomycetota bacterium | reverse complement strand
TTCGATTGACGCAGCTCGAACAAAGCGATGAGCGGATCACCGCCTTAGAGGCGAGGGTGGAGGAGCTGAAGAGCGAGCTGACTTTTCTTGCTGCTGAGATGAGTACGGCGCGGCGCGCTGCGGCGGTGAGATTTCGCGAGCTGGTCCTGCCCGAACTTGCTGCCCTAGCAATGCCACATGCCCGTCTGAACTTCGATGTCAGCAGCGCCGATCTCGGGCCCTCGGGTGCTGACCGGGTTGATCTCGTCTTCGCCGCCAATCCAGGCAGCGAACTGCGCACTTTAGGCAGGGTGGCATCGGGTGGCGAGCTTTCCCGGGTCCGACTCGCGTTAGAGGTCGTCCTGGCAGCTGATCAAGAGGCCGTCACGCTGGTGTTCGATGAAGTGGATGCTGGTGTGGGCGGCAAGGTTGCGGTTGAGGTCGGTCGCCGTTTGGCGCGGCTCTCCCAGCACACCCAGGTCATCGTGGTGACTCATCTTGCGCAGGTCGCGGCTTTCGCGGATCGGCATTACGTAGTTGTCAAAGCTGAGGACGGCCAGGTCACGACCAGCGGAGTCGTCCAGGTTGCCGATGAGGATCGGGCCGCCGAGCTGGCGCGCATGATGGCCGGGCTCGACACCACGGAATCGGCCCTGGCTCACGCCGGTGAACTCGTGAGCCTTGCGGCTGCGGCGCGAGCGTCGGGAATCGCGCCCCGATGAATAGAGGATCGATGAGTGGACCCGGCTGGCAAATTCGGTTGGTCGGAGCTGCTGCGTGGGGTCCGCGAAGAGGGACGACATCATCGGACTGAAGGCGCGATGCGCGAGCGCCGCCCAAACGGGTGGAGCGCGAGCGTCGGGAATCGCGCCCCGATGAATGGAGGATCGATGAGCGGACCGGGCTGGCAAGTTCGGTTGGTCGGAGCTGCGTGGGGTCCGCGAAGAGGGACGACATCATCGGACTGAAGGCGCGATGCGCGAGCGCCGCCAAAAGGTGGAGCGCGAGCGTCGGGAATCGCGCGCCCGATGAATGGGGCGAGCGCCGCTTAGAAAAAAGGCAAGTCTCACAAAGCTCTCATCTCCCGCTGCGTACTTTCACTGCATGCGGGTGCTCGTCGTAGAGGACGACGTACGGGTGGCGGCCGCGATCAGGCGTGGTTTGCGCAGCGTGAACGCCGTCGGAGACGTCGCAACCACATCAAGCAGTGCCTGCACGCTGCTGGCGGACACGCTGTACGACGTCATCGTGCTCGACGTGAAGCTGCCTGACGCGGATGGCTTCGTGACTTGTCGCCGACTTCGCAGCTCGGGCAACTGGACGCCCATCATCATGCTGACCGGCCGAGCCGGGAATGATGACCGAATTCGCGGGCTCGACGCCGGAGCCGATGACTACCTCACCAAACCCTTCGCCTTCGGCGAATTACTCACCC
Organism: Actinomycetota bacterium; assembly: GCA_046744405.1. Classification (GTDB taxonomy): domain Bacteria; phylum Actinomycetota; class Actinomycetes; order Propionibacteriales; family Propionibacteriaceae; genus Microlunatus. The sequence goes on along the minus strand of JBKPEY010000228.1, from coordinate 5,322 downwards.
GGCTGCGTGCGCTAGCCCGACGCGATGTCCCTGAACGGTCTTCAATCATCAGGGTCGGTTCACTGCGGCTAGACCCGGTTTCGGCGCAGGTGTGGCGAGGCGAGCAGGAGATTCGGTTGTCAACTAGGGAGTTCGCACTCCTCGAGGCCTTTATGCGCAGCCCCGGCCAGGTTCTCGGTCACAATCAGCTGCTGGACGCCGCCTGGGACATCGGTCACGAGTACCGATCCAACGTGATTGAGGTGTACATCCGATACCTCCGGGAAAAAATCGACCGTCCATTCGGCGTACGGTCGCTGGAGACAGTACGCGGTCTCGGTTACCGCCTACGGCCCGACGGCGGCCGATAAGGCATCCGTTCGGTCTCTTCGCTGAAGCCCACGTTGCCGGGGTGGAAGGATGGACGCCGAGATGCGACTTCCCACATTGCTGCGCAGGCGCGGGACACCTACCGAAATTGGAGGTATTGCCCGCCTAGACAGGCGTACCAAGAGTCTCACCAAACGGCTTGGCCCTGGTGAGATTGCGATTATCCACCACAGCGATCTCGATCGGGTTAGCGCGGAAGCGTTGGTGGAGGCGGGCGCAGCGGCAGTAATCAATGCAGTGTCATCGGTTTCCGGCCGCTATCCCAATTTGGGCCCCGGGATACTTCTCGAGGCCGGGATACCGCTGATCGACAACGTCGGTGACCACATCTTCAGTCGTGTCCACGAGGGCGACCGGCTCACCGTGGACGGCGGCAAGCTGATCGACTCGTCAGGGAATGTGGTTGCCGAGGGAACTCTCTACACAACCGAGATCCTCGAGGACCACCTGGAATATGCCCGCAACGGCCTTTCGGACCAGATCGAGGCTTTCGCCGACAACACCATGACCTACCTGCGAGTCGAGAAGGAGCTGTTACTCGAGGGCGTGGGCGTGCCAGATGTCGCGACCCAGATCGAAGGCCGTCATGTCTTGATTGTCGTACGGGGCTATGACTATCGCGGCGACTTGGCTGCACTGCGGCCTTACATCTCGGAGTACCGACCGTTGTTGATGGGAGTAGATGGTGGCGCCGATGCGCTGATCGAAGCCGGTTACAAGCCGGACATGATCATCGGCGACATGGATTCGGTTTCGGATGAGACTCTGCGGTGCGGCGCAGAGCTGGTAGTGCACGCCTACCACGACGGTCGCGCGCCGGGGCTGGAGCGGATCGAGAAATTGGGACTGCGGGCAGTGGTTTTCCCAGCTCTGGGCACCAGTGAGGATGCTGCGATGCTGCTCGCCGACTCGAAGGGAGCGAGCGTGATTGTGGCCGTAGGAACGCACGCTTCGCTGGTGGAATTTCTAGACAAAGGCCGGGCGGGGATGGCGTCCACCTTCCTGACCAGATTGCGGGTTGGGCCCAAGCTCGTCGACGCCAAGGGCGTATCGCGGATCTACCGCAGCCAGATCAAAACCTGGCACCTGATCTTGTTCGTGCTATCCGGCATCATTGCGCTTCTTACTGCGTTGTTATTCACCGACGTGGGGTGGGCGTTCGGCAATGTCATCGCTGCCCGGATCCGTGACTTGATCTATTGGATAAAGGAACTCTTCACATGAAAACTTGCGGGAGCGCAGCGACCTCCGGCCCCAGCGGCGAGCTGCGCCTTGATTAACTTCCGCTACCACATCGTTTCGTTGATGGCGGTCTTCATTGCTTTATCCGTAGGTATTGCGGTTGGTGTGTCGCTTAGTCCGTCGGTCGACCAGGGACTGCTGCAGCAGGCTGCGCAAGATCGCAAACAGGTGGCTGATCTGCGAGCCGAGCTAGATCGGCGCAAGGCGCTCGACGATTACCGCAATGCCTATGACGAGCAAGTTGGCCAAGAAGTCACTGCCGGAGTGCTGAATGGGCAGCGAGTCGCCATGGTTGCCATGCCGGACGCTCCGACCGATGTGCTACGGACGGTTTCCAATGCGGTCGTCGCCGCCGGTGGCACCGTCGTACGCGATGTCAAGGTCAACGCCGAAGCGTTTGACCCGGCTAGCGCAGAGGATGTCAGCGGCGCTCTCGCGGACTACTTCAGCCCACTTGGCCTGAGTGACACAATGTCCCCAGCAACGAGGTTTGGTGTCGCGCTCGGTAGGTCCATCGGATCGAAGGAGCCCGAAGATCGCGACGCGCTGGCGATCGCGGTCGGCGAGTCCCTCGAAAAACGGGGCTTGGCCACGATTAGCAAAGAAGCGGCAGCCCAGGCGCAGTTGATCATCGTCGTAACGGCCCGAGCAGCAGAGCCCCAGACGCCCACCGATGAGCTCACCGCGCACGTCCAATTCGATGTGGGTCTGACGACCCGGGCTGGCGTGGTGCTGGCAGGCCCGAACAGTGAGGAGATCCAGGGTACGGATGTGCTGGCGGCACGATCGGACGCAACTGCGGCGGATAGCCTCAGCACTGTGGATGTAGCCGATCTCAGCAGTGGCGTGACCACCGTCGTACTGGCGGGCAAGGAGCGACTGCTTGGGCGGCCGAGCCAGCACTACGGTGCGCTTGCAAAGGCGGACGCGCCGCTGCCTCAACTGCCGGTGCGGTAGCGGTGCGTCGACTTTTGGCCTGCGCGGCCTCGGGCGCTGCTGCCGGTGCACTGGCAGCGGTCGCAAATCAAAGGGCGGCTCAGTCCAAACCGCCATCCCGCTGGTTAAGAACCAACTATTCGGGAGCCAGCGTGACGCTCGCGGAGGGTCCGATCGCGATGGCCGCGGTGCTGGCCGGCACAACGATTGAGCGGCTGCTCAATGCATACGGGCCGCCACGAATGCCAGTAGTTGTCGCGAGCCTGGGATCTGGACTCGTCGGCGTATATGACGACTTCTATGGATCGACCCACGCCAAAGGTTTTCGTGGTCATCTCCGCGCGCTGCGATCCGGTGAGCTGACCAGCGGCATGATCAAAGTCCTTGGGGTGGGTGCTAGCGCGGCGGTCGCGGCGATCCTGGTGCAACGCTCACGGCCGGCTTGTCCCAAGCTGAGCTGTGCGGTTCTCAACGGATTGCTCGATACCGCGCTCATTGCGACCGCTGCCAACCTCATCAATCTCCTCGATTTGCGGCCCGGCCGGGCGGCCAAGGTGATCATCTTGCTCGGTTCGGGTCTGCTCGGCCACGGTGCCGCCCCGGCAGTCGGTGCTGCCGCTGGGAGCTTGCCGACCGACCTGGCAGGCCGATCCATGCTCGGTGACTGCGGCGCGAACGCGCTCGGTGCCGCCGTTGCGACTGCTGCGGCACAGGCTTTGCCGTGGCAACTTCGCTTGGTTGCCTTTGCGGCGGTCGCGACGCTCAACCTGGCCAGCGAGCGGGTCAGCTTCACCGCCGTCATTGAGCGCACGCCGGTGTTGCGCCGCCTCGACGATCTCGGCCGCCCGGACCGCGTGATGTCTACGTCGACCAACGATCAGACGTGAAAGCAGGTCTGGCTTCTGTAGCGGCAGGTGTCGCCGGCCTCACGCTCGCATCGCGGCTTTTGGGATTCGGCCGCTCGCTTGTGTTCTCCAAGACGGTGGGGGACACCTGTCTGGGTGATACCTATAACGCCGCAAATGCCCTGCCGAACGTGCTGTTCGAAATCGTGGCCGGCGGCGTCCTCGCTGGCGTCGTTGTTCCGGTCGTGGCACGGCATCTCGGGGCCGGTCGGGACGAGCACGCCTCGCGCACTGCGTCAGCGTTGATCACCTGGACATTGCTCGTGTTAACGCCTGCCGGGCTTGCAGTGCTCGGCGGCGCACGCCTGTTCGCTGCCGCGTTTGCCAAGGCTGACTGTGCTGGCAGCGCCGACACTTTAGCTGCACTCGTAGTCATGTTCACTCCACAGGTCTGGTTGTACGGCCTGGCGGTTGTCAGCGCCGGGGTGTTACAGGCTCACCATCGGTTCCTCGCCGCAGCAGCGGGGCCGCTGCTGTCCAGCGTGGTGGTGATCATCGCCTACCTCAGCTACGCAGCCCTCAGCGTTCCTTCGGCCAACGATGATCCGACCCGGCTGACGGCCCAAGCTCTTGCTGCGCTGGGATGGGGCACGACGTTGGGTGTGTTGGCACTGGCCGTTTGCACGCTGGTACCTCTTGGCCGGCTCGGGCTACGGCTGCGGCCTGGACTGCGGTTTGCCGAAGGCGACCGATCGGTGATCATCACCATTGCGGCTGCCGGGATCGTCGGGCTTGCGTTGCAACAACTCAGCGTCTTGTTGATCAACTGGTCGGCTCAGCAGACCGGCGATCAAGGTGCGCTGACTCGGTTTACCTGGGCGAACGCCATTTACCTGCTCCCGTACGCGGTATTGGCGGCTCCGTTGCTGCAGTTGACGTTTCCGCGGCTGGCGACAGCGGCTGAACAGGGCGCTGCCGCGGTAGAGCGGGTCCTTGCCGAAACGGGTCCGGCGACTGTGGTGATGGCGTGGTTGGGAGCTGCATTGCTGGTGGCGACCGCAGTTCCAGTGGCGCGGGTGTTTGTTCTCGGGCCTGGCTCGAGTCGTACCGAGGCATTGGCCTGGCCGATTGTCGGGTTTGCGCCGGCGGTCGTCGGGTTCACTTTGCTGGGCCTGTCATCGCGTACTTTGCTCGCCCAGCACCGCGGCAAGGCGGCTGGTCTGGCCAACGCGAGCGCGTGGGCTGCTGTGATCATCAGCGTTGCCGTGCTGCGCGTGGTGATCCGAGGGGAGTGGCTGGTCCCAGCGCTGGCTGGAAGCGTGTCGCTCGGCATGGTCGTGGGTGCTCTCGCAGGGTGGCTGTTGTTGCGGCGGGCTGGAATGGCTGCCGTCGGGCTGGCAAGACCAATGCTGGTGGGGCTGGCGGCGGGCATGTTGGCTGGGGGCCTCGGGGCGGCTGGTTCACTGCTGCTGGATGAGGTCGGGCTGGTGGTAGCAGTACTGGGCGCATGCGCAGTAGCCACGCTTTGCGCCTTAGTGTTTGCTGCCATGCTGCGACTTCTGGCACCATCGCTACTTGCCCAGATGTGGGCGTTGCGGCGGCGTACACCCTCAGCGGAGGTGGGCTCATCGTGAAGATTGCGCAGCTGCTGACCGCGAGCACTGGCGGCATTGGGCGTCATGTGGCGAGCATCACACCTCGACTGGAGCAGCGCGGCCATCAGATCCGGGTGTTCTGCCCGAAGCGCACAGCGGAGGCCCAGCATTTCAAACAGCTTGGTCTCGATGTCTGGCCACTCGGCAGCCCACGGAGGTTTCTGGGTGCGGATCTGGTGCATGCACACGGGTTGAAGGCCGGCTGGCTCGGCCTGCCGATTGCCTGGATGTACCGCGTGCCGCTCGTGGTCACCTGGCACAACGCTGTGCTGGGC
>JBKPEY010000054.1:0-6027 GCA_046744405.1 Actinomycetota bacterium | reverse complement strand
TCGTACGCCAGAATCGCCGAGGAACTTCACGACGTCGCGGGCGAGACGAGACAGATCGTGGCGAGCGGGCGGGTAACCCAGGATCTGCCCGCCCTGCTGCAGGTCCTGGCAGACGTACTCCAAACTCAGGTCCTTCCGGTGATCATGAAGCGGGTGACCCTACGGGGGACCGCCCTGATCTCGTTGGATGTTCTCGCGCCAGGTGTTGACAGAGCCGAACCCGTAGTGGGGGACACGCGATGGCCGATCAAAAACCGTGCCCCGTACTACTCCGCTGGCAAGCAACAGTTTCAAGATCTTTACGATGCGGTTGTTGCGACTCCCACTGACCGATGATCACCGGGCCCTTTTTGCTACCTTGACGGCAGGAGCTGATCAAAGCAGGTAAGGCTCGGCATCGTCACGATTACCTAGCCGGGCTGAACAGCCGGATTCGGGAAGAAGGTCTATTCCAGCAGCGAGCATAGGGCGAGGTCCTTGTCGTTGGCTCGGGCGGGAAGGCAAGCTGACGTCATGCACTCCGCACCTGAGCCACCAACCCGATCTGGCAAGACCGTCATCGTGGTCATGGGAGTCGCGGGTTCGGGTAAGAGCACCATTGCGGACTTGTTCGCTCAGCAGCTGGGATGGACGCGCATTGAAGGTGATGATCTTCACCCCCCGCAGAACGTGGCCAAGATGGCAGCCGGAATGCCCTTGACCGACGTGGATCGGGAGCCGTGGCTGCGGCTGATCTGCGAACGCATCAACCAGACCGACGGCAATCAAGTGATCACCTGCTCGGCCCTGCGGCGCGGTTATCGCGACGTCTTAAGAACCGCCGAGGCCCGAGTCAGGTTCCTGCACCTGAGCGGCAGTACAGAAGTCCTTGCCGCCCGGATCGGCGCCCGTACCGATCACTTCATGCCCCCGAGCCTGCTCACATCCCAATTGGACGCCCTCGAACCACTGACCCCAGATGAGGACGGTGTCGTTGTCGATGTCCAAGGAACACCAGCCGACATCGTCACCCGGGCCCTGCAGGCGCTCGATCTCGACATCCCAAGCCCGGCCCGGGAGTCAGCCGACGATACCGTTCATCGCGACAGCAGGCAGCAATGACTGGGAAGAACCGGCTACTACTGGTGCGACGCTGTCCCCCCGGTCTCGCTTGAATGCGAGCAATACACCAGCCCCCATTCGGACCACGCACAACATTGGGACGATTGAAGTGCTAACGTCGCGCCTGCTGGTCCAGCGGCTTTTCGATTCCCTCGGCCGCTGCAGCCTCGGCCTTGGCATCCTTGACCGCCGCTTCCGCCAACTCGGCAACCCGCTCAGCGGCTGCGACCGCGTCTAAGTTTGGTGCCCCGCCGGAGGTTAGCTCGCGGCTGCCGTCCTCGCCTTGGATCTCCGACGGCGGGCTCTCTGCCCTGCCCTTGTCGGTGTCGGGCGCGCCCATCCGGGAGTGGTCGCCGAAGGCCTCAGTGACGGTCCGGATCGCTTGCGTTACCTCACCCGGGATGACCCAGAAGGTGTTGCCGCCTCTTGCAAGGTGAGGCAGCGTCTCCAGGTACTTGTAGGCCAGCACCTTGGGATCTGCGTTGTTGCGGTGCACGGCCTGGAAGACCAGGTCGACTGCCCTGGCCTCGCCATCGGCTCGGAGGATCGCGGCCTGCTGATCGCCCTGCGCCACCAAGATCTCCTGCTGGCGGGTCCCTTCGGCTGTAAGGATCTTGGCCTGCCGCTCTCCTTCGGCGTGCAGTATGGCTGCGCGCTTGTCGCGCTCGGCGCGCATCTGCTTCTCCATGGCCTCCTTGATGGTGAGCGGAGGGTCGATCGCCTTGATTTCGACCCGGTTCACCCGGATTCCCCACTTGCCGGTCGCCTCGTCCAACACAATGCGCAGCCGAGTGTTGATTTCCTCACGTGAGGTCAGCGTCTGCTCCAGATCCATGCTGCCGATGACGTTGCGCAGCGTGGTGACGGTGAGCTGGTCGATGGCTTGCAGATAGTTCGCGACCTCGTATGCGGCGGCTCGAGGGTCGGTGATTTGGTAGTACAACACTGTGTCGATGTTGACAACCAGATTGTCCTCGGTGATCACTGGCTTGGGCTCCGAGGAGTACACCTGCTCCCGAACGTCGAGCTTGGTGTTGATTCGATCCGCCAGCGGAATGATGAAGTTCAGGCCCGGCTCCAGCGTCGTCCGGTAGCGGCCGAAGCGCTCCACGTTGTAGCGGCGCGCCTGTGGCACGATGCGCACCGCTGACATCACCACGAAGACCACCAGGGCCGCCACGATAATGATCGGTACTAAAAGGTTCAGGTCCATATCTTCTCCACCGTCGTCTCAGCAGTGCGTGCTCATGGCAGCAGCTCCCGGGGGTACACGATCGCCGTCGCGCCCTCGATCTCCATGACATCCACCGCGGACCCCACCGGAATCACGTGGTTCTCATCGAGTGCACGCGCCGACCACACCTCTCCGGCGAGCTTGATGAGTCCCTGAGTACCGGTTACCTCCTCGATGACTACCGCCTTCTTTCCGACAAGCGCGTAGCTGCCCTCGCGCACCGGTGTCGGATGGGTCATCTGCCGCTTCGCGATCGGCCGCACTATGAGTAGGCCTACCGCCCCCGCGATCGCAAAGGCGAGGACTTGTGCCAGCAGAGAGCCGCCCAGACCGGCGACGATCGCGGCGACGAGCGCTGCGGCAGCGAGCAACCCGAACGCGAGGGTGAGCGTGAAGGCCTCGGCGACGCCCAGGGCGGCAGCCGCTATTAACCACGCGATCCACAAATGAATCGGCCTCCCGTCTGAAGCGGTTACCACGAAGGTACCTCGCCGAAAGACATCACCCATGTACGACTTTGCATGACGGCATCAGGCGTCAGGCCGAACAGCTGATCACTCAGCTGCGGACTGAATCGGCTCGCAGGCACTATTAGTGCCTGCTGATCGCCCAAAAGAATGGAGAGAGGTCCACCCATGTCGATCTCGTTTCTCTTCGAGCCTGCCTGAGTGTGCCGCCCTGATCATCGAAGTGCGCTGGCCAAGCAAGGTCTGACGGCGCAGACTTTCAGCCGATGAGGATCTCGCTGCGGTCTCCTGAGCAGAAGGTGCGGTAGCTACATTCAGCGTCGATTAGCTTCACTGTTCCTTGATTGGTTCCATGGCATCGACGGATTCGACAACGACGTCTCTCTGGTCCCGAATGCCCTGCCTGGCATGGAGCTCCTTGACGATTTCGCGGAAGCGCGCATCGGTGAGGGGGTATGCCAGGAAGATCAGCGCCCCAAGAAGCGCGAAGATCGCTGGGCCGAGACCAACGACTCCACGGATCGCTGTCAGCGCTGAATCAGGCTGCTCCGGAGCTTTCGCGACAAAGCCGCCGATGGCTAACGCGTAGCCCACGACCGCGCCAGCGACTGCCTGTGAGACTTTGCGGAAGAAGGAATAGATAGCGTACGTCGCGCCCTCGGTGCGCTTGCCAGTCTTGTACTCGCCGTACTCGACCGCGTCGGCCTCAAAGGCAAACAGCAATGACATTGACAGGTTCTGGAAGAAACCAAAGAGGAAGAACGACACGACCACTACTGACAGGTTTGCCGGCATGAAAAAGATCCAGGTGCCCATCACGATGAGACCTGCAGCGCCGATCAGGAATGTGTTCTTCTTGCCGATTCGGGCGACGGACCTGGGCACAATCGGCACGGCGACGAACGTGGAGATGGATGCTGCCAGGACCATCCAGATCAGCTGGGTTGAGTTGCCGAGGATATAGGCGGCGTAATAGGCCTGCGCTCCTTGCAGCCCGAAGACGCCGGTGAGGAAGATCAGGTTCGAGACGCACAAGATCAACAGAGGCCGGTTCTGCCGGACAGTGTCAAAGGTTTCCTTGATCGTGACGGGCTTGGACTCATGGACGACCTGCTCTTTGCAGTTAAAGAAGCAGAGCAGGTAGAGGGCATAGCCAATGACGGCGAAGATGATCGTCACTGTGGTGAGGAAGCTCTGCAGTTGATCAGGCTGGGTCTTGTACCGGGTGATTTGCGGAGCGATCACCAGCACGAGGATCAAGATGCCGAAGATCGGCCCTACCGAACGCCAGATTCCCAGCCGGGAGCGTTCCACAGGGTCCTGCGTCATTGCGGTAGCTAGGGAGCCGTACGGGATGTTGGTTAGGGAGTAGAGGAAGCCCAGCAAGGCGTAGGTGATGTAGGCGTAGATGTATTTGGCGGTCGTGCTGTCAAAGTTTGGAACGCTGAACAGTGCGATGCTCGACAGCAGCAAGGGGAGGGAGGCGAACAACAGGTAGGGCCGGAACTTGCCCCAGCGCGACCTGGTGATGTCAACCAGGCGTCCGGCGGCAAGATCAGCAAAGGCGTCCCAGGCCCGTACCACCAAGAACATCGTCGCGATCGCAGCAGGATTGAGCCCCACGACGTTCGTGTAGTAGATGAGTAGGAACAACGCCTGCAGCGAGAAGGCCAGATTGTTCGCCAAATCGCCTGCCGCATAACCGAGATAGTTTCGTACGGTCAGTTTCTTCATTGAAACTCTCCTTGGTTAGGGAGCGAACGCCTCTCGACCAGGATCAGGCAGTCGTCCGGGTGGCTCTGGCGATCTTGGCGTGGTACGCCGCGACGATGACATCGACGCATGTATCAAGATCGAGCACACCGGTGTTGACGACGAGGTCATAGCGGTCAATGTCCATCGGATTCCAGTAATAGAAGCGCTGCGACATCTCGGCCCGTACCCGGTCCTCATTTCGCTGCCGCCGTGCCGCCTGAGCCTCATCGATTCCCGCCTCCCGCGCGGCGCGGGCAATCCGCACCTCCACCGGTGCGTCGACCTGCACATGTAGTGCGGTCGGGATGTCGCCGAGGATGAGAGCGCCGTTGCGGCCAAGGAGTACAACGCCATTTGCGCCTGCTTCTTGCACGAAACGGGTGTTCTCCTCGACCATCTCTGCATCCTGCGCCTGTGCCACCGGGATGCTTCTGTCGTCCAGAACAGTGGCGCTGGACGCATAACTGCCCAGGAATCGAGCCAAGAAACTTCCCGAGTCGCTCGCTTCCCGTGGCGCGCCCGGATACTTAGCGCTCTCGATGTCTGCGGAAGAGAAAGCCTGATCCACCCAAGCCACTCCTAATGCATCCGCAACCCGAGGGCCGATGGAGCGGGCTCCGGCACCGTACTTTTCAAACAATGTAACGACAGGTGCGGTCATGGGGCCTCCTTCACTGCTGCGTGCGGAAACCAAGGTGATCTTGACAGTCAAGCAGTCAGCAATCCCCCTCGCAATGGGTCCCTGTCACTGTGCGCGAAGGTGACGCTGCAGCGTGCATGAGGACCATTCTGGTCACGCCTTCCTCGCCGGGCCAACGCCCACGCCCTCCCGGGCGGCCTGGTCCCAGCCTTGCCATCAGGTGGGAGCGGCGCGGGTCAGCAGCCGTCGGAAGGGATCTTCTCCGGGCAATTAAGCCCGGCGCAAGCCCCGCCAGCCGGGGCGTGCCCACCGTGACTGGCTGATTGAACCGCTCCGCGATCCCGTTATTCTGATCAAGAACCTGGGCTGCCAAGCGCCGTCCATCAGCTCCCTGAACGGTTCCCCGTAGATGATCATCACTCAGATGAACTGCTGCCCGTGGCCTCTACGCCGGCGGCCTGCAGCGCAAGATCAGCTATCACCGGAGAGCTCCCACTGGCGACTAGCAACTCATTGCCACCGACTTGGGAACCGTCTGCAAAACTCACGGCGATCCCGCCGCCTGCATCACGATGGACAGCCTCGGCCGGCGCTCAGATGTTGGATCCGTCCGGCGGGGTATTGGCCGGGGGCAACGGGACTCCGGCCTCGGCGGCGGTGCTCGGGCATGACAGGCCGAGGGTGTAGGCGGTCATTGACAGCGACCCGTAGGCGTAGCCGTCGACGAGCACCTCCGTGGCGTCGCCGTCTGCGGTGCCGGCGAGACCGGCCAGGTACAGGGCGGGGATGAAGTGGTCCGGGGTGGGGACGGCCGTGCGGTAGTCCGGGTG
>JBKPEY010000423.1:0-13337 GCA_046744405.1 Actinomycetota bacterium | reverse complement strand
CCATGATCATCGTCTTGTTGATCTTTATCGGATACCAGCTGTATCGGATCGCGCTGGACCCAAGTGCCGGTCTGCTTGCGCTGACGGTGTTCGACGCGCTGATCGTGGTACTGACCTGGCGGGAGTATCGCCGGCAGCGCCAGACCCCGGCCGGTCATCCGCGGGCTGCCGAGACCGGTGCTCCTCAGGCGGTGGAACGGTGAAGCCAGAAGTTCGGCGTGCGTCTGCTGATCTGTCATCACCCAACGCGTCCAGCAGCCGGCCTTCCCTGTCGCCGTGGCGTACGGTCGTCGGATTTGGCGTGGTGAGCCTGGCCGCCGACATGGTGTATGAGGGTGCTCGGTCGGTCACTGGACCGTTGCTGGCTTCACTCGGCGCCTCGGCAGTACTTGTCGGACTGATCAGTGGTGCCGGTGAGGCCACCGCGCTGTTGCTCCGCGTCGTGTTCGGCTCATGGGCAGACCGCAGCCGGCGGTACTGGACGCCCACCTTCGTCGGCTATGGACTGACTGCAGTGTGCGTACCCGCTCTAGCCCTCACGCCTTTTCTCGCGAGCGCGGGTCTGGCGCTGGCCTGTGTTCTCATCCTGGGGGAGCGCCTAGGCAAGGCCGTGCGCAGCCCTGCCAAGACAGCATTGCTCGCTCACGCCGCTACGGCGGTCGGGCTGGGACGTGGCTTCGGGGTGCACCAGGCGCTCGATCAGATCGGTGCAGTTGCCGGGCCGCTCCTGGTAGCCGCGATCGCCGCCGTAGCGGGAACGATCTGGCCCGCAATGGCGGTGCTGATCATTCCGGGAGCGGTGGCGATGCTCATGTTGCTTCGGATCTGGCGGAGCATGGGCAACCCGGTGGCGAGCACAGAGGAGACGGCTCCAGACGAGAGGGTAGCTGATCAGCGTCGAGAGTCAGTGCTCTCGCGGATGCATGGGGAATTGCCTGGCGTCTTTTGGCTCTTTGCCGCTGCTGCCGCAGCGGCCAGCGCCGGACTTGTGACCTTTGCCGTGATCTCCTATCACCTAACCCAAGATCATGTTGTTACTATCGCGGCGGTTCCGCTGATCTACGCCGCGGCGATGGGTGCGGAGGCCGTCTCAGCGCTCGGATCGGGCTGGCTCTTCGATCGCACAAAGGGCGGCGCCCTGCTAGGCCTCCCGTTTCTGATTGCCGCTGTGCCGGTTCTGGCATTCGCCGGCTCGCCGCTGATCGCCATTGTCGGTGTGCTGCTTTGGGGCGCGGCAGGGGGCGTACTGGATTCCACCGTCAAGGCCCTGGTTGCCGACCTCGTCCCGCCTCCTAGGCGCGCTACCGCTTACGGAATATTCGCCGCCGTTCAGGGCGCTGCTGCTATCGCTGGCGGAGTATTGGCCGGGGCGCTATATGAGCGGTCATTACCGATCTTGATCGCGGTCGTCGCAGTGATCCAGCTGATGGCGTTGATCTTGCTTATTGCCACTCTGCGCCGACAGCGCAAGATCCGATCTCAAGAGTCCGTATGAGGCGAGCCGATCAGTTTCGGTTGCCATCCTCGGAATCGTAATCATCTTGCTCGTCAGCTTGTCGACCGAAGGATTGCCGCCAGCTCGTGCCGCGTGGCAGGCCGCGCAGCGATGGTCGGTCGGGATGCGGAAGAGCAGCCTGAACGATTGGTGGCAGCTGCGACAGGGGCTTGGTTCGCTGATCGTTCTTCCACTGCTGACGAGCACGAGCGCGATCTTGGAGATTCAGTTGGTTGAGCACATGCTCCACGGCCGCCAAGATGGATCCGCGCAGCAGCCATGACGATTTGTTCTCCTGGACGTTGACCATGATCAGTTCAGTCAAGATTGCCTGTGTTTCGCGGAGGATGTCCAGGCTTTCATCGAGTGAGCGCTCAGCTTCCTCCTCTCGCTCCTCGGCTTCAGCAAGCACCAGGCTGCCGAACGCCCGAATGCAGTCGGCGATGTCGTGCAGGACGACCGCAAACGCGCCGCGCAGTTCCTCACCGTAGGGGTCGTCAGGTCTGTCCTCATTGGGGACCTCGGCGAGCAGCACGACAAAAAGTGCTCGAGTCGCAAGCTGGCAACTTTCAAGCGTGTGAAGTCCGCTGGCCAGGACTGGCTCGATGTCGGTGGTCCCGATAGCCCGTGGATTGAACCGGCGGCTGTCCTTCAGGGAGGCCACAGTTTGGGTGGCAGAGGAGAGTCGCCGAGCGGCGGCACGTATCCGGTCAAGCCAGTCCTGCACCTGTTCTCGCCCGATTGGTCCCTCGGCCAATGCCACGCTGGCAGCGTCGAGGGGAGCGGCGGTTGCTTCAGCAACGTCGATGATGGCCCGGCCCGCTCGTCCGGTGGGCAATGCCGGTGGGTAGATGAGATTGAAGGCGATGCCGACTCCGGCGCCGATCAAGGTGTTCAAGACTCTGGTCTCTGCCGCAACATCTGGACTGGTCACGCCAAGGATCAACATCGCGCTGATGGGCGCTTCTATCGCCTGTTCGCCCAATCGAAAGATTTTGCCGAGCACCAGCGAGGCGGCTATCGCAGCGCCCAGACTCCACCAGGTCAGGCCGATCCACAGGGAGAGAAGGATCGCGACGAAGACGCCTGCCAGGACTGCGCCAACTCGGACCGCACCCATCCTGAGCGTGGAGTACGCCGATGCTTGCATCACGAGCAGTGCGGTAAGAGGTCCGGTCAGGTCGACTGCGCCGCGAGTGATGACCACGGTGAGTAGGTAGGTCACCACGGCCGCCGCTGTCAACCGAAGAATGCTGATGGCACTGGGCCGGAGTCTGCGCGGCACGTCTCGCCATCGGGTGGGGTGCGCTGGCCAGGCCAGGTTTGCCAGGTGCCGTAGCCGGAAGTAGCGGGCCGCCGATTTGATCTTGCTTGCTTCGGCTTCAGATGGCTGCGAATGATCTGAGGTCAGGCTGGGTCGAATGTGGTGAGCCATGTCTCTCTTATCATGCTTGACCAGGTCATGACCCGACGCGAGCATGGCAGGTCTCAGGCCCGCTGCTTTTCAAAGGAGCCGCAGTGACCGACGCGGCCGTCCACGCGATGGCGAAGGTGCCGCGCGCCTGTTCGGATGTCTTTCGACTCTGGGTATCGATTGGCATCGGCCTGCTGATTGGTCTCGGGTTCGAAATCGTCGTGATCGCGCTGCAGGTCAGCGGGGCTCGGCCAGTCCGTTCTGATGAGCAGTTCGAGGTGGACCTGGGGTTCGGCGCGAGACTAGCGATATGGATCGGATTCGCGGTCAGCTACCTTGCGCTGGGCTTGCGCGCGTTCGCCCGATGCGATCGGGCGGAGCTTGTGCGCCGTGTGCTAGCTAGGCCACTGCCGGCGTCGCGGCTCAAGAGGTGGTTGCTCGCCGGCGGAGGCGGCATCGGCTGGCCGATCGTCATCGCATCAGTGGCCTTCTTCACCATCATTACCGCGGTGCTGAAGCGTGGCCAAAGTACGTCGCTCGTTTTAGCGCTTGCCGCCTTGACCGTGGTGACCTGCTGGATGGTGATCACGTTCAGCTTCGCCTTGCAATATGCGCGTCGGGACATCGAGCAGGGCGGCCTGCAGTTCGCCGGTTCTTCTGAGCCGGTGTTCACCGATTACAACTATCTAGCGATTGGCTGTTCGGCGACGTTCGGAGTTACCGATACGACGGTCCTCAGCAGCTCCATGCGACGGGTTGTAAGCGTGCACAGCGTTCTCGGACTGCTAATGAATACCGTCGTCGTCGCTGTCTTGCTGTCGATCATTGTTAGTTGAATCGAGTTACGAGATGCGATGAGCCTGCCGCGGAGTGCTTCGTTTGGCCGCGGGCGCAACTGCAGAACCGTGAGAGAATTTGGCACATAATTCAGCGTCGAGGACGTCCCCCCTTTGTCCCGTAATTCCGCCGATAACCGGAGAGCGAGCGCATATGGCTGTTGATCTCAGGACCTCAGCGGACCGAACCTCCGTCGAAGCTGAACCGGCTGCACATAAGCCTTCCCGGATCGGCATCCGAGATGATCGGTGGCCGGATCGATTCGCGACGGCCATGTTTGTGTTTTCGGCGCTCGTCGTGGTCGCGACATTTATTCCGCCACTGCGGCGATACTTCAGGCAGTGGCACGACATCGTGTCGATGTTGACGATTCCGATCGTGCCGAATCTGGTGTACGCGGCGCTGCTCATCGCAGTTGGAATTGCATTGCGCCGCCGGCTAAGGGCCGCTTGGTGGATCTTCGTCATCTGGTGGATCATCCTGCCTCAGCTCGGACGGATCTTTTCGATCATCAGCGGTGGCCCGCTCATCCTGCAAATCGCCGGCTTTGTGATCATGAGCGCGGTTTTCGTAGTCTTGTTGCGCGCCAAGCCACAGTTCCAAGCCCATGGCAGGGCGCGAAACCTTTTCGCAGCGATCATCTGCTTCGTCGTTGGCGTGGTGCTGATCTTGATCATCGGTACCTGGCTGGTCAACACGTTCGGCTCTTCACCGGATGTGTCCACCGCGACACTCCACGTTCTCGACAAGATGCTGGGCGAGGTCGGCTTGGTACGTGCCGACCTAGTCCGATCACCACTCTGGGTGACGATCTTGTTGGACGTGATGGGTGCAGCGGTCATCCTTACCTCCACCTACCTGCTCTTCAAGCCGCCGCCTGAGACCCACACGCTCAGCGCAGCGGATGAAGCTCGGATTCGGACCTTGCTGCGCTCATTCGGTGAATGGGACTCACTGGGTTACTTCGCCACCCGGCGGGACAAGTCCATCGTCTGGAACACCGGCGACCCGGCGACCGCACAAGCTGGCGTGTCATATCGAGTGATCGGGTCGGTGAGTCTGGCTAGCGGGAATCCAGTGGGGGATCCCGAGCACTGGCAAGCGGCGATCGAGGCGTGGCGCGCGAAGTCCCGCGCCCACGGATGGTCCCTCGCCGTGATGGGCGCCGGCGACCTCGGCGCTGAGGCGTACAACGAGGCCGGTTTGACGGCATTCGAGATCGGTGACGAGGCAATCCTCGAGATGCGCTCGTTCTCGCTCAACGGCCCAGGCATGAAGCCGGTACGCCAATCCGTCAGCAGACTGCAACGCCGTGGATACACCACAACCGTGACGAGGCACGTTGATGTAGATGCTGCCCACTTCGAGCAGTTGTCCAACTCGGCGTCACGATGGCGGGGAGATGGTGGCGACGAGCGCGGCTTTTCGATGGCGCTCGGCCGTCTCGGAGACCCGCTGGACTCTGAATGCGTGCTGATCGAGGCACACGATGCGGAGGGGGTCCTTCGAGCGTTCCTCAGCTTCGTGCCGTGGGGGCGCAATGGTCTCTCACTCGACTTGATGCGCCGAGATCCCACGGCCGACAACGGTCTCATCGAGCTCATGGTGGCCTCACTCGCGGAGCGAGCTGCAGCCTTCGGTGTCGGCCGAGTGTCACTGAACTTCGCGATGTTTCGCGAGGCCTTCGAACGCGGCGCGGAAATTGGGGCCGGGCCGATCGCTCGCCTGTGGCGCCAGGCCCTGCTGCTTGCCAGCCGCAACTGGCAGCTGGAGTCGCTCTATCGGTCGAACGCCAAGTATCAGCCGGAGTGGCAGCCGCGCTACATCTGCTTCGAGTTCACCTCCGATTTGCCCCGTGTCGGCACCGCGGCCGGCAACGCCGAAGGGTTCCTAACGCGTCCATCACTGGCGACGTTGAGACGGCACGGCAACGAGCCAGGCGCGGGCGCGCTGGAGCGGGCTGGCGAGGAATATGCTGCCGAGGTCACCGCCGCCATTCCGGAGGAACCTGACGCGTTAGCTGAGGCTTTGTCTATCGAGGGTTTGCCGGAGCAGGTCCGGATACGCCGGGAGAAGCTCGAGCGGCTCCGCGAGGAGGGCGTAGATCCGTATCCAGTGACCTTCCCTCGGACGCACACGCTGGCGCAGATTCGGGCGGAGGCAGGTGATCTCCCGCCCGACGCGCGTACGGGTCGGCGCGCCTCGGTCGCCGGACGGGTCATCCTAAGCCGCGACGGTGGCAAGCTGTGCTTTGCCACCCTGCGCGACGGCACCGGGGATCTGCAAATCATGATTGCTCTGGATGCCGTCGGTCCTGAGATGCTCAAGCATTGGCGGCAAGATGTCGATCTTGGTGATCATGTAGGCGTGACCGGCGAGGTGATCACAACCAAGCGCGGCGAGCTCACTCTGCGCGCTGATTCGTTCAAGATCACCAGCAAGTCGATCCGCCCACTGCCCGACAAGCACAAGGGCCTCACCGACCCCGAGGCTCGCGTCCGGGCCCGCTACGTCGACCTCATCGTGAGACCAGAGGCTCGGGATATCGCGTACGCGCGGGCCACTGTCGTTCGCAGCATCCGGGAATCGCTTCACACTCGAGGCTTCACTGAGGTGGAGACACCTGTTCTGCAGCTGATCCATGGCGGCGCAAACGCACGGCCCTTTGAGACCCATATCAATGCCTACGACCTGGAACTCTATCTGCGGATCGCCACCGAGCTGCACCTCAAGCGGCTGATCGTCGGTGGCATGGAGAAGGTGTTCGAGATCGGCCGTCAGTTCCGCAACGAAGGAGTCGACTTCAAGCACAATCCGGAGTTCACGTCCTTGGAGGTCTACGAAACCTACGGCGACTACCACACCATGCGGGTGCTGACTCAGCAGCTCATCCAGGAGGCTGCAACGGCGGTGTACGGCTCGCCGATCGCCCGCAGAGCCGACGCGGATGGCAAGATCACCGAGTACGACTTCTCGGGCGACTGGCCGGTCAAGACCATCTGCCAGGCGGTCTCTGAGGCATTGGGTGAGGAGATCACCGTCGATACTCCCACTTCGGTGCTGCGTCATCACGCCGAAGCGATCGGCCTGGAGCTCGACTCCAATGCCGGCTGGGGCTATCTTCTCGAGGAAATCTACGGAGAACTGTGTGAAGGGCAAACCACGACGCCGGTCTTCTACACCGATTTCCCCAAGGAGAACTCCCCCCTCGCACGTGAGCATCGCGACGACCCGCGGCTGGCAGAGAAGTGGGACCTGGTGATCTTCGGGGCCGAGCAGGGTACCGCATACTCGGAGCTAACCGATCCGCTCGAACAGCGCGAGCGACTGGTTGCCCAGTCACTGCGGGCAGCTGCGGGGGATCCCGAAGCGATGCAAGTCGATGAAGACTTCCTGCAGGCCCTGGAGTACGGAATGCCGCCGACCGGCGGTATGGGGTTGGGTGTGGACCGCTTGGTCATGAACCTGACCGGTTTGGGAATCCGAGAAACGATCTTGTTCCCGCTGGTGAAGCCGCAGGCCTGAGCAGCAGTCTTCTTAGTCAGAACGACGCCGACCGGGCGATGGCATCGGAGAGCCTGCCGGCCAAGCCTTTGTCGTCTGCGATGTCGGTGCGGGCAGCGACGGCGAGATTTGGTCGATCAGTGATGATGCCGTCTATCGCAGCATCCATGTAATCGCGCATGTGTTGCTCGTCGTCGACCGTCCAGACGATCACGTTGTAACCGGCCGCCCATGCTTGTCGGACGAATCGCGGGCTATAGGACTGTTGCTCGATGACAATGAAGTCCGCCGGGACATTGGGTACGCCACCGAAGTTGATCGGCACGATGAACCCCACCACAAGCTCAGGCCGAAGCCGCTTGAGTTCTTCGACGACCTGCCGGCTGAGCGTGTGGTAGGTGTAGTGGTCTGTCACTCCGGCTCTATCGAGAACGGAAAGCAGCCGCGGCACTAGATCGGGCGTCTCGCCGCCGTGCAGCTTGATCTCGAGCAGCTGCGGCAGATTGAGCTGGATCGATAGCTGGATCCACTCTTCGAGGGAGGGAATCCTGGCCTCCATGCCGTTCGCCCGAACGGTGATCTTGGTCAGCTCATCTTGGGTCAGATCCTTGACGTTGAGGTTCTTGCCTGCCAGCCGCTTCAGATTCGCATCGTGCATCACCACAAACTTGCCGTCTTTGGTTTCCATCACGTCGAACTCGACGCTGTCGGCGCCTGCCCTGGCCGCGGCTTGCAAGGCAGGAAGCGTGCTCTCCACTCCGCCCTGGATGAAGCCGCGGTGCGCCAGAACCTCGGTCTCCTCGCTGTTGACCAGAGTGAGCATGGCCTTGTGGTTCAGCACCGCGGTAATCCCAAAGGCAAGTACAACGACGCCCGCGGCCACGCCCCACAGAACCTTTTGCGTGCGAGCCGTAACCCGCCAGGGTTCCGAGGGCGAAGCGACGGCCGGGACAGGGCGATGATCATCGTCGAGACGGTGTAGCCAGTCACGCATCATGGCTGTCAGTGACTGCACGGTCATGATCGTTAGCAACGCCGTGAGCACAAAAACGCCAATTTGCCAGACGCTCAGCCCGAAGGCGGCCAACCATGGTGAGGTAGCGGGGGCCAGTATGTCGGTAGCAATAGTGGGTATCAACGTGACCGCGCCCAAGATGAAGGCGGCCAGCCCTGCGGCGAATGCGATGACAAGGACCACCCCGAGAACCCGTAACGCGCGCCAGCGCGTCAGGCGCCAGCTCGTGACAAAGGCTTTCCAGACACCCGCTGTTGTGATGCCCAACAACGGCAGGATGAAGATCAACCGCAGACTTAGGTAGCTGATCACTAGTAGCACTGCGCTGTAAATCAGACTTGTCGACGGACTCTTGTTGAGCTCCTCGCTTATGAATGGCGGCACCGCGACCTTCTTGGTCAAGATCGACGTTAGGCCGAGCTGGCCCAGCGGCAGTAGCAAGATCAGATAGACGATCATTAGCAGGCCCTGCGGATGCGCAAGCTTCTTGATCGTCCCCCAGAGCTGCCGCAGCACTATCCGGAGCGATATGGCGTTCCAGGATTGGTGGCGGAAAGCAAGGATGAATAAAGTAACCAGCTCGCCGACGATCGCGATCACGGCGACAATCGCGATGATCAGCAGTGTGATATCGGCCAGTGGGTTGCGCAGCACGTGGGAGATTCGGTCGTACGCGATACTGCCCAAACCGGTCTGGACCAGCACCAACTTATACAGCAGCTGGATTACCGGTATGGCGATCACAATCAACAGCAGCTGCATCACGCCGACGACAAGGACGTAGAACTGAGGACTCTGCCATGTGGTCCGGTGTGCAATACCGATCGCGCGGAAGATGCCCACGGGCTTCTCAGCGGGCTGGGTGGCTGGCCTTCTCTCCCCGAGCTCGCTTACGGCCACCTCACATCGACTTGTGTGGATTCCGCATCTGCCGATCATGCCAAGTCCACATGAATTATGCGAGGCTCGGTAGCTCGACTGTCAGCGCTTGGCAGTCGTCAGGGTCGGCTGTCTGGCGGGTGCTGACGCGCGCCAGATCCGACGTGCGAAGGCTCCGTTGCCGAGGTCGTGGGTGCCGGTGTTGGTGACCAGGTAGTGGGCGTGGCGGGGCGATCGCCAGTCCAGACTCCGGATTCGGGTTGTCGCACCTGCCATCGGCCATGAGTCTTCACTCGGTGTTCAAAGCGGATCAGCGGGCCGAGCCCGTGGATTCCGGTTTGGCCGGGCGGCCCCCCTCGGACTGGCGGACGGTAGGCCTTGGTGTGGTCGAGTTCGAGGCGCCCAGTGGTAGTGGCGTACGGGAAGCAGCTGGCTGGCATGCGCAGGAACATCGCTTCTCGTATCCTGCGCGGGATCTCGTAGCTGTCGACCGGGGTGCTGTTGTCCGGGTCGATGACCGGCTGCACTCGCACGTCGCAGCCGGTGTCGGCGAGGAAGCGGCGAACCTGGCCCAATGCGACCGGTCCGACACCTTCGAAGCGGCCGACGCCGCCACCGAATCGAGATGTGCCGTCTTGGTAGCTGGCCAGCGTTTCTTGGCTGAAGTGGACCTGCAGCATCACCTTGGGTCGAAGCTTGCCCACCTCAACCCCGGACGGCTGAATGATCAACCCACCCTCGCATGCATCAGTTGGCTCATGATCAATTACATCGGCGTCGGGTGCGGCCGTCGAGATGTCGAATGGTGCCTTGGGTTCATTGTGGATGGGTTCGTCGGGCTGCTGCGACTCGGCGGCGGGCCGTTGTTGGTTGCGGAATTCCCAGAGCAGCTGCAACGCCTGAGCGGGTTGAGCCAAGATCCCGATCGCCTTAGAGCGCCGCACATCAGCTGAGCTCCAGTCACCTTGCAGCTGCAGGATTTCAGCGATCCGGTTTACCGTCGCCATGAACCAGATGACATCGCCAGCGTTGGCTTTGGCGATCAACATCTTCAACCCGGACTGGTTGCTGCGGCCAGCACGGACGAACCGTTCGGCCTCCCAGATCTTGGCCTGCTCTTCAGCGGCGTGCGGGTCGGCTTCGATGATCTTGGCGGCGAGTAGGGTCTCAAATCGGGCCCACGGCAACCCGGTGATTGCTCGGGCGACGGCGGCGTCGACATGCATCGCTGAGGATTGGCTCAAATGCCGGGTGGCTTGGGCGACCTTCCGAGCCTTCCATGACGGCACCGCACCAATGAGTATGAGCTGCCACAGCTCCGGGTGTCGATGCCGAAGATCTAACGCATCCGCCATCAATGATCGCGCCGACACGTGGCCGGTTTGCATTTGAGCGCCGAACTCTGCCGCGCAAAACTCCAGCACCTCCGGGGTGCCGTCCCCGCCCAACTGCCGGCCCTGCTCGGCACCAGGCAGCGTCTTTTCGGCGGGCGCTTGACTGTCCGGGTGATGCAGATCGGCCCAGTGCGCGGCGAGCTCGACCAGCCGGCATTCGTCCGCTAGCACTCGGCGGTGAGCAGCGTCGACCTGCGCCAGCGTTACCGCGGCGTCAGGCCCACCTGCCCGGCTATCGAACATAGATTCACATTAGAGGCCGGGTCTGACATTGCTCCGCCAGCCCTCGAGCTGACGTCGAGACTTTGGCATTACGCCCGAGCGGCAGCCTTACGCCGAATGCCGAACAACGTAAACAACAGCGCACCGCCAGCGGTGATCGTCAGCAGCACCAATCCGATGGTGTAGCTGTGTGCTGCCTCGTTGTAGGTGGCGCCCATGACCAACGGAGGGAAGAATCCACCCAGCCCGCCGGCTGCGCCGACAATTCCGGTGATCGCGCCGACTCGTTCGGCTGGTGCCAGCTTGGCGACCCAGGCAAAGACGCCACCGGTGCCGAGTCCGAGGAAGAGCGCCATCAGGACAAATGCGGTCCCGGCCGCTAGCTCCGGCGGCAGTCGGAGCGCAATGACCATTGACATCACCGCAGACCCAGCAAGGGAAATGGCGACGACGATCCGCGGACCAACCTTGGCAGCGACGATGCCGCCGATCGGTCGCGCGATCACTGCTGCGATGGCAAAGCCCGCGGTTCTGGTGCCGGCACCGGTCAAGCCGAAGGCATAGACATTCTTCAAATAGGTCGGAAGGTAGGTGGAAACGCTACGAAACCACCAAAGGTGACCGCATAAAGGAACGCCATTTGCCACGTCAGCGGCAGCTTCGCGGCCGCGGAGAGTTTCGGTACGACCGGGGCCAGATTTGGCTTCCAGGCAGGTGAATCCCGCATGAGCAACCAGAGCAGTGCACCGAGAATGACGAGTGCAGCCGCGATGATCAGGTGCGTCGGGACATAGCCGATGCTCCGCACTAGCCTCGGCGTGAAGAACGCGGACAAGGCGGTGCCACCCATCCCGGCACCGAAGACTCCGGTGGCGAAACCACGTCGTGCTTGTTCAAACCACGCGTTGACAAAGGGAATGCCGACAGCGAACGTAGTGCCGGCTATGCCGAGGAAGAAGCCGAACACCAACAGCAGGGCGTACGACTTCAGCGAGCCGGCGAAGGCGACCAGGAGCACCGGAACCGCGGATGCAAGGGTGAGGATGGTAAACATCAGCCGGCCGCCAAAGCGATCGGTCAGCGCTCGACGGGCACACAGCCGAGGGAGCCGACGAGCACGGGCATGGCAACCAGCAACGATGTCTGCGTGGCGCTCAGGCCGAGTTCAGCGCTGTATCGGGTGCCTAGCGGCGCAATGATGTTCCACGCCCAGAAGGTGATCGCGAAGCCAATCAGCCCAAGATCAGGTTCTTGTTCTGACCTGTCCGAAGGGTCGTGTCGCTGGCGGAAGTGCTCGTCACTAGATCCTCCTCTAGACCTCTGGCGTACGGTCTCGGGTCCCGACAGGCGCCCAGCCACGATGCGTCGGAGCAGCTCCTGGCGCTGCCAGGTCATCACGACTCCGGTAGACGATGTAGGGCCGGAACAAGTAGTGCAAGGGAACCGTGAAGGCATGGACCAAGCGCGTAAATGGCCAGATGGCGAACAGCAGCATCCCGATGAGTGTGTGCACTTGGAAGGCCAATGGCGCCTCCGCCATCAAGTCGATCTTGGGCGAGAAGTAGAACAGCGAGCGGAACCAGGGCGACACCGTGTCCCGGTACGTCACGTCAGAGTGTCCGCCGAAAACACTCAGCACCGTGGTCGCCAGCCCGGCGACGATCGCGGCTACCAGGACTAAGTACATTGCCTTATCGTTCTTGGTCGTGGCCATGAACACAGGGCCGGTGGTACGGCGCCGGTAGATCAAGATCAGAATGCCGATCAGGGTGCAGACGCCGGCGAGGCTGCCCCACAGGAGGGCGTTGAAGTGATACATGCCCTCGCTGACTCCTACTGCCTCCGTCCATGACTTCGGGATCACCAGGCCACCGATATGCCCGACGATCACCACCAAAATCCCGAAGTGGAACAGCGGCGAGCCGATTCGGAGCAGCCGTGATTCATAGAGCTGTGAAGACCGAGTGGTCCAGCCGAATTGGTCATAGCGATAACGCCAGATGAGTCCGCCCACCAAGATCGCCATCATGACGTACGGCAACACGCCCCACAGCAAGACACTCATCGCGAACCTCCCGGAGGGAACGGAGCGCCGTACGGCTCTAGGCCGACCATCTCTGCTGGCGGCCCAGCAGCTGCCATGGCCATCACGGCCTTTCGGTCGGTGGGGGAAGGACCGGGCAGCGTGCTGCACACGGCGGTCATCACCCCGGCGTACGGCGTGCCGGATTCCGCCAGTGCCAGTCGCAGTAGCTCAACGCTGCTTCGGTACTCCTGAAGCAATGCGGTCCCATCGACCGGATCGACGACTGCCGCATACTCCAGGACCATCGGCAGGTAGTCGGGCAGCTCACCGCCGGTATCGACCAGGAAACCGGAGCGGCGGTACCGCTGCTTGAATGCGGCCAGCACCTCGCCGCGTCGGCGGGTGTCGCCGTCGGTCCAGTACGAGAGATAGAGGCTGTGCTTGCGCGAAAGATCGAACACGTCGACGTAATGGGTCTGGATTGTCGCTAGATCGCAAGACTGCCAATACGCCAGCAACGGCTCGAAAGCTGCTATCTGGTGGGGAGCCTG
>JBKPEY010000048.1:0-1583 GCA_046744405.1 Actinomycetota bacterium | reverse complement strand
CGAACGAGAGTGGCTGCCCCGCATGGCTTCACGACTGCCGCTAGCCGTGCCGCTGCCGGTAGCGAGCGGTGAGCCGTCGGATGCCTATCCTTTTCCGTGGCTGGTGTGCACCTGGGTGCATGGCACGCCGCTGCCGCCAGGCGGCTGGCTCGCTAGCGATGATGTTGATGCCTTGGCCGAATTCATCGTGGCCCTGCAGGCATTCGACACCACAGGTGGTCCTCTGGCTCAACCTGGCCAACGGGCCGGACCGGTGGCGGCCTATGACGCCACCGCTCGCACGGCGCTTGAGGAAGCCTCCCTTCTGAAGGCGTCGGGACGGATCGAAGCCGGTTTTTTCGATGAAGAGAAGGCGGTCTTGATTTGGCATGCCGCGGTGGAGGCCGCGCCATGGGAGGCTCCCGGAGTATGGGTACATCGCGATCTCCAGGGCGACAATCTCGTCACAGTTGACGGTCGGTTGAGTGGTGTTCTGGACTTCGGCGGCCTGGCGGTCGGTGATCCGGCTGGCAATGTGATGGCCGCCTTCCATCTCTTCTCCCCGGAGAGCCGGTCAAGGTTTCGCGCAGCTATCGGCGCCGACGACGCTACCTGGACCCGCGCACGTGGCTGGGCGCTGACCCAGGGCCTGGAGGCGTTGCCGTATTACCTGGATACTCATCCAGGAATGGTCGCGGTGGCGCGTGAGGTCATCCAGGCGACGCTTAGCTGAGTGGGCGCCGCGACGGCTTCAGTGCGTCTGTTCCGGCGTAAGCAGGGTCGTATAGTGGGCCGACTTCTCATCGAAGCGCGCGAGCACGGCACGCGCAGCAGGCGGCACGTATGCCGTCTCGTAATCGTCGCCAGCGAAGGCGCGAACATGGTCAACCGAGTCGAAGATCATCACGGTTGCGAACTCGACCTCCTGATCAAGATCACGCCGCAGTAAGTAGGCCCCGTAGTAGCCGTCGAGCCGCCGCGCTGCGATTCCAGGCAGAACCTGCTCGCTGACGATCTTGTGGTAGGCGTCGGCATTGTCCGGAGTTGTCCAGCCTCTCCAGTAGCGCAAGATCATACCCATCACAGTACGTTGAGCTCATGACTGCTTTGACGCTCGCGCGAGTGCAAGGTGCGGCCAATCTCATCGGCGGCCTCTGGCCGCTGCTGCACCTGAAGAGTTTCGAGGCGGTGTTCGGACCGAAAACCGATCGTTGGTTGGTCAAGACGGTCAGTGGACTGCTCGTTGTCAACGGCCTGACGCAGCTAGGGACGACATCCACGCCTGAGAGCATTGGTCAAGCACGCCGACTAGGCATCGGAACCGCCGCGGTACTCGGCACGGTCGATCTGATCTATGCGCCCATCGGGCGAATCTCAAAGATGTATCTGGCTGACGCCGTTGTGGAGGTTGGTTGGATTGTGGCCTGGTGCCTTCCTCAGCACCGGGCTAGCACCTGAGTCGTGCTGTGAAACGGTGAGCTCACGGTCGGCCAGAATTCAGGCGGCCGCTGCGAGCCGAGTGCGGACTTCTGCAACGGACGGGTTGGTCAGTGCGGATCCATCACGAAAGACAACCGTCGGCACAGTGAGATTGCCGTCATTGA
>JBKPEY010000546.1:0-7914 GCA_046744405.1 Actinomycetota bacterium | reverse complement strand
TGATCTGAAACCTCGACGATGTAGCCGCGATTAGAACGGTGGCCAGGGAATCGAGGGCCACTCACCGCGGGGGCGTGGCATCCGCCGCCGGCTCAGCAGCAGGTCTGCACGGCGTACCAGCGCTGCGATCTCCCGATCAGTCAGCAGCGAGTCTAGCTGCTCAGGCGCCTCGTCGCGAGCTTTGCGAACTGCGGCCAGCTCGCGCCCGTTGAGCTCACAACCTGCCCAGCCCCACAACAATGTTCGCAGCTTGTGATCAGTATGGAAGCTCAACCCATGATCAACTCCGAACACCCGGCCAGCGCTACCAAGGATGTGGCCGCCCTTGCGATCAGCGTTATTGATCAACACATCGAAGACGGCCAGCAGCCGGAGATCAGCAACATCGGCGTGGATCACCGACACGGGACGATCATCTCCGTCGAAGCCTTCCACTGAGGCGAACCAGCCCGGTTTCGGTACCGTGGAGCTCGGAACAAGATCAACAAGCTTGTTTGTGGCCGTCTCGTCGACGTCCACCCAAACCTGAAGCGAGCCTGGCCCGAATGGTCCATCGGCGAGCACCGTGACGGGCACGCAGTCGAAGCCACCAATTCGGGAGACCTCGTACGCCGCAATCTCGCGAAGCCCAAGTGTGCGATGTGGGAAGTCCCAGAGCGGCCGTTCTCCCTCCAGCGGCTTGTAGACACACTCGATGGGCCTGTTGGCCTGCAGCTCAGCCAGGAATGTGGCGTTGGACGCGTGCAGCAACCGGCCGGTGATCCGCAGTTCTGCTTGGGGCAGCTCGGCTGTCAGAGCAGGATGCGATATCGGGGGTGGTGAGGGCTGGGCGTCATTATCGTCAGCCAGCCGGCCAAAACGATCTCCAGGCACCGCAGAATTTAGTCAAACAGCGGCCGGCGATAGCCGTTGGCCCGTGGGCAAATGTGCCCTTGGGGATCGATCGGCTGCAAGCAGAACGGACAGGATGGTCGGCCCGCAGCAACGAGGGCCTGGGCCCGGGCAACAAAGTCCCGCGCGTACGAGGCGGTGATCTTGACGACGAAGACCTCGTCGGCCTCAATCTCGTCAGGCTCTTCGGCAGCCGGGCTCGAGGTTTCCTCCGGCTGTTCTTCGTCCTCGACATCAACGTTGGAGAACAACTCGATGACGATGCGGTCGATACTGGGATCCCAGGCAATGGTCATGGTGCCTACCCGGAATTCCTCGTTGATAGGCGCGTCCAAAGGATCGGTGTCCCTCGCCGTGGATGAGGCGGGCGGAACGTCTACCTGGCCCGCACTTCGTCGCTGCACCTCATCGAGAACCCGATCGAGGTGTTCAGCTAGCACCGATACCTGCGCCTTCTCGCAAACCACACTGGTGATGCGATTGCCCTCCCGGGCCTGCAGGAAGAACGTCCGCTCGCCTGGCTGACCAACCGTGCCGGCCACGAACCGATCGGGGGCGTCATAGCGGTGCACCAGAATCGCCATGGGTAACAGGGTAAGTCAGTTTCTCAATTGCTCTGTAGCGCCCAGACCGCCTCCCACCGCCGCGTCGTCCGGCGGCTTTGAGCGGCTCCCGCGCGCTTTCTTAGGCGGAGGCGACAAGAAGGCAGCCAGGTCAACCGTCGTGGAGTTGGCCGTGATCACGTACGGGCGGGCCGCGGTGTAGCGCACGATGGAGATGGACGCTGGATCGACGACAAGCCGCTGGAAGCTGTCCAAGTGCATGCCGAGCGCATCCGCCAAGATCGCCTTGATGATGTCGCCGTGGGAAACCGCGGCCCATACGGCATCGGGTCCATGCTGAGCCTCCATGCGTGCGTCCCAGCCCCGTACGGCGCCAATCGCACGGGCCGACATCTCCGACATTGCTTCCCCGCCGGGGAAGCGGACGGCTGACGGTTGATGTTGAACCGCACTCCACAGTTTGTCCTTGCTCAGTTCCCGCAGTGGCCTTCCGGTCCATTCGCCGTATGCGCATTCCACCAGGCCTTGGTCGACAGCCATCACGCAACCATCGGACTGCGCTGAGCGCACCGCCTGGGCAGTTTGCCGGCAACGGCGAAGCGGTGAGGTGACAACGGCCCGCAACGGCACGCCTGAAAGTCGGCCGGCGAGCTCGGAAACCTGCTTGACCCCAGCCTCATCCAGCTCAACGCCCGACGTTCGGCCGACAAGAACCCCTGCAGTGTTTGCGGAGGTTCGACCGTGTCGGATCAGCAGGACGGTGGTCATGGCGCCGAGGCTACAGAGGTAGGGAACGGTATCGACCGCGTACGTAGCACAGCAGCTCGTCGGTTGGATCCGGTGGGATCTCGACGCGTTCGACTATGGCGCGGAGCAACAGACCCCAACCGGCATGATCAGGATCCGGCTTGAGTCGCGCACCTATCCATCCGAGCGAGGTCTCCAGCACCGGGCCCCAGTCGGTGTCCTGCCAGGCGCTGAGCGTAAAAGGGCCACCAGGAGCCGGTGCTACTCCGGCGAACGCATCGGCCAAGGCCCGCTGCCCCCATCCCAGCAGGCTGATGGTCAGCGTTGCCGTTTCGGCCAGTAGGTCGGCCAGCGGGGATTCTTCATCGATCAGGCCGATCACTTCGGATGGCTCGCCGTCGGCAACCAGGAATGAGGACAGGGTCCATCCCGCACGCGTACCGTTCGCGGCTGCTGCCCAGATGCTGACCGGCGACGCCATCCGGCCACGAAAACGGCGCAACTGGTTCCGGTCCTGCTCGCCGACTGTGAACGGGTGGCTGTGATGGATCGTCACCTGAACAGTTCTACACGCCCGCCTGGCGCGATCCAGATGTGGCGTGGATCACGGTGTAGGCACCCGGGCGGCCACCTCGTTGCCGCTTCGACCCCCTACGGTGGACCGGGTGCCCCGTGCAAGCGAGGCAGTTCCGGATTGCGACGAGGGGCAGGCAGGGAGCGGTATCGATGGGCTGGCTGGAAGCACTAGTGCTCGGCATTGTGCAGGGCCTGACGGAGTTTCTGCCCATCTCCTCCAGCGCTCATCAGGCGATCGTGGGGCAGTTCTTCGGCGGAACCGATCCGGGATCGGCATTCACTGCGATTACTCAACTGGGCACTGAGAGCGCTGTGATCATCTACTTCCGCAAGGACATCTGGCTGATCATCAAGAATTGGCTGTTCGCCCTGATCGGCAAACTTCCCCGCGACGATCCAGAGGCCCGACTCGGTTGGTTGGTGATCATTGGTTCGATCCCGATCGTGGTGCTGGGACTGCTGTTTCAGGACGCGATCGATCATGGGCTGCGAAATCTCTGGACGGTGGCAGCGATGCTCGCCGGCTTCGGCATCATCATCGGTGTCATCGATCAGGTGGCAGCCAATTCTCGCCCGCTGGAGTCCATGACGTGGCGAAACGGCGTGTTCCTCGGGCTAATTCAGTCGCTGGCACTCATTCCTGGGGTTTCGCGCTCCGGGGCAACTATCGCAGGGGGTTTGGCGCTGGGCTACCAGCGTGTCGCGGCCGCCAAATACTCGTTTTTGCTGGCTATCCCTGCGGTGGTCGGCTCAGGGTTGTTCAAGCTGGCTGACATCTCATCTGAGCCGGCGCCGCCGGCCTGGGGGCCGATTGTGCTGGCCACCGTGATCGCTTTTGCCATCGGCTACGCGGTGATCGCTTGGTTGCTGCGTTATGTAAGCACCCACACCTTTATGCCGTTCGTGATCTACCGCATTGCACTGGCGGTGTTAGTGGCGATCCTGCTGCTCACCGGTGTGCTGAGTCCCTTACCACCCAGCAGTATCGGTCCTCCCGGATGATCAACTACGTTCCAACTCCGGAACGCTCCAGTGCCTCGGCGGCCACGGTCAGCGCATTGAGCTTCTCTTCAACCGAGTTGCCGTAAGGCACCACTGCGCACGTTGTCACCCCTGATGCGGCCAGCAGCTGGAAACCCTCAGCGATCCGATCCCGATCGCCCAGCAACGAGGTCTGATCGATGAAGTCGAACGGGACAGCTGCCATGGCGTCTCGGTGTCGTCGACTCAAGAACAGCTCCTGAACCATCGCCGCGGTCTCACCGAACCCCATTCGCACCGCGAGCGCGTTGTAGAAGTTCTGCTCCCGGCTGCCCATGCCCCCGAGATACAGTGCTGCGTACGGTCGGACCTCATCGGCGCAGCTGCGCGGATCCGCGCCAATCACGAGCGGCACGCTTGGGATGACATCAAAACCGTCGAGGGTCTTTCCCGCCCGATTTCGGCCGGACCGCAGCCGGTCCAACTGCTCTGGCGCGAACTCAGGAGCATAGAAGATTGCTAGCCAGCCGTCTGCCAGCTCTCCGGCAAGTTCGAGATTTTTTGGCCCGACTGCGGCTAGGTAGATCGGAATGTGTTCACTGACTGGAGTGATCGTCAGTTTGAGCGGTTTGCCCGCACCGTCAGGCAAGGGCAGCTGGTAATGCTCGCCGCGGAAGGTCACCGTCGACCGCGACAAGGCGGTGTTGACCACGGTGAGGTATTCGCGGGTTCGGCTTAACGGCTTGTCGAACCGTACGCCGTGCCAGCCCTCAGAGACTTGTGGCCCCGAGACGCCCAGGCCTAACCGGAAACGGCCTCCGGTCAGTACGTCGAGGCTGGCGGCGGTCATCGCCGTCATCGCGGGAGTCCGGGCTGGGATTTGCATCACCGCGGAACCGATGTCGATGGTCGAGGTCTGGGCAGCAAGCCAGGCTAGGACGGTAGGACTGTCTGAGCCGTACGCCTCGGCCGCCCAGACAACCGCAAAGCCGAGCGTCTCCGCGTGTTGAGTCAGCCGCAGCTGTCCATGCGGATCATCCGATCCGATCAGATAGCCGAGATTGAGCCCAAGTTGCATGGCAGACACGCTAGTGCCGTATTTGACTGCTCCTCAGCATGGCGACCCGCGATCCCTGTTTGATTGCCTCGCTCGCCAAGGCTCGCTCCGCGCGGATCGCGCCTGTCAGCCGCCTACTTCGTCGTCGCTCGGGGACGAAAAGCATGTCCCCTCTCTCCGTTTATGTTGCTCGCTCCGCTCGCTGAGGCTGGCGCTCGTTGGCCGCTGCCTTCCTCATTCGCTCTCAGCCAGCACGCCAATGCTGAACCCGACTGTTTACGAAGGCTGGCTGCTCGCTCATTCGTCCAGGACAGCGGCGCGCCAGCCTCCTCAGCACGGCGGCGCGCGATCCGATAGGCCGTTAGGGTCTCCCCATGGAAACTCGGCAGGTCGGGTGCAGCGGGCTGCGGGTGTCGCGGCTCGGGCTCGGCACGATGACCTGGGGCCGCGACACCTCAGAGGAGAACGCGCGTGCGCTGCTCGAGATGTTTTGCGAGGCCGGCGGCTCGTTGATCGACACAGCCGCCGCGTACGGCGCAGGTGACGCCGAGCGGATCGTCGGCCGGCTGGTACGCAAGCTCGACAACCGGGATGAAGTCGTCATTGCGACCAAGGCTGGGTTCGTGATCAGGAACGGCAAGCGGATAGTCGACACGTCTCGGCGTGCCCTGCTTCGTGATCTTGATGGATCGCTGCGCCGGCTGCAGAGCGACTACATCGATATCTGGCAGATCCACGCGTGGGGCGAGGCTCCCTTGGAGGAGTCCCTCGATGCGATCGATCACGCGGTCTCGACGGGAAGGGTGCGCTACGCCGGTGTCTCGAATTTTGTGGGCTGGCAAACCGCGCAAGCCGCGACATGGCAACGAGCGTTTCCTGGACGTACGCCGCTGATCAGTGCCCAGGTCGAGTACTCCTTGCTAGCACGTCGCGCCGAGGTCGAGGTGCTGCCAGCCGTTCGGGCCTTTGGCATGGGCTTCTTCCCATGGTCTCCGCTCGGCCGCGGTGTCCTCACCGGCCAGTATCGCAACGGCACGCCTCGTGGCTCGCGGGCAGCGACCGATCACTTTGCCTGGTTTGTCGAGCCTTATCTGGAACCGCGCAGTCGTGGCGTCGTGGAGGCGGTCGTACGAGCCGCCGAGGGTCTGGATCTCACCCCGCTGCAGGTCGCGTTGCTCTGGGTGCGAGACGCGCCAGGGGTCACTGCTCCGTTGCTTGGCGCCAGAACTGCTGGCCAGATGACGCCGGCACTGGCTATTGAAGATCAGAGGCTGCCAGCGGAGATCGCCGCGGCCCTTGATGATGTTTCCGGCGGACCGAACGCCGCTCGTTCCTGACTTCGTTTCGACCGCAGCGCCGTGCGAATGACTAGGGGCGCATGCGGATGATCTTGCGACGGATCCATGCGTCACGCGTGCCGTCGCGGTAACGGCGGAGCCGGGCAAGCTCCCAACCGCCATACTCGGCCTGATCAGTCAGCAATTGGCGAACGGCGATACGCGAGAGGTGGCGGCCCAGCCGGACCCGCTCCACCTGATACTCGACACGTCCAACGGCCATAGGCGGCCAGCTTAGTGGGCCCTCAAGCGTGATCAAGGAAGCGATCCAGTACGCGGGCGCCGAACTGCAGCGAATCTAGTGGTACGCGTTCGTCGACGCCGTGGAACATGCTCATAAAGTCCAACTCAGGCGGCAGGCGTAGCGGGGTAAAGCCGAAGCACCTAATGCCGGCTCGGTGCCAAGCCTTTCCGTCGGTACCGGCGGTGGAGAGGAATGGCACCGCCCGGGCGCCTGGATCCTCAGCTACCAACGACGCCTGCATGGCCTCGACAAGCTCTCCAGAGAACTCCGTCTCTATCGACGGCTGGTGATTGACCACCTCATAACGAACCTTGTCACCGATCAACTCATTGATGGTGGCGTAGAACTCACCCTCACCCCCTGGCACGAACCGGCCGTCGATACCAGCCGTGGCCTTACTCGGGATCACATTGTGCTTGTAGCCGGCCGAAAGCATCGTCGGATTAGCGGTGTTGGAAATCGTCGCACCGATGACTCGCGCGATGATGCCAAGTCGCGGAAGGCCCTCCTCGAGATGATCCGGATCAAGATCAATTTCGAAAGCTTCTGCAACTGTCTCGAGGAAAGCACGTTGTGGACCGGTGATCCTTCGCGGCCAGTCGTACGCGCCGATCCTGGCAACTGCCGCACTGAGCTCTGTGATTGCGTTCTCGGGGTGGTGCAGCGAGCCGTGCCCTGCTCGTCCTTCGGCGATCAGGTTGATCCAAGCCATGCCTTTTTCGGCGGTTTGAATGGGATACAGGCGAAGATCATCCCGGACAGTGAGCGAGAAGCCGCCAACTTCTCCGATTGCCTCCTGGCAGCCTTCCAGCACGTCGCGATATTCATCGACAATCCAGCGGGCGCCAAGCCCGCTGCCAGCCTCCTCATCTGCAGTGAAGATCAACTGTATTGGCCGTCGAGGTGCCGCGCCGGCTCGGACACGAGCACGTACGACGCTGAGCACCATGGCGTCGAAGCCCTTCATATCGACCGCGCCGCGACCCCACACGCAACCATCGACTATCTCACCGGAGAACGGCGGTACGGACCAGTCGGCTGCATTAGCTGGCACCACATCGAGATGTCCGTGGATTAGCAACGGCGACAGCGACCTGTCTACGCCCTCCGGCTCCCAGCGCGCCGCGACTGAGGCACGTCCCGGCTCAGGCTCGAACACTTGGCTTGAGATACCAACTTCGTCGAGCAGCTCAGCGACGCGTTCCGCGGCATCCCGCTCGCCTGGACCGGGGTCGTACCCGTAATTAGACGTGTCGATCCGGATCAGCTCCTGACACTGCTCAACGACCTCGGCATCCGGCTGATAATCCGCGCTCACCGGTTCATCTTTGCTGATGCGTCTGACCGCTGCCCTCGGGTCCGTAAGAACTTTTCGGCGGAACCGGGCAAATTGCTATAGTTCGTGGGCGCCCCGCGAGGAGCAACCGCAGGTCCGGGTGGCGGAATAGGTAGACGCGCTAGCTTGAGGTGCTAGTGCCCGTAACAGGGCATGGGGGTTCAAGTCCCCCCTCGGACACA
>JBKPEY010000236.1:0-2840 GCA_046744405.1 Actinomycetota bacterium | reverse complement strand
TCGGCGAACTGGATGACCTCATCGCGCTGGTAGTGATGGCCCAAGATGAAGAGTCGATCGCCGAGAGCGGCTTTGGCTCGTCTGGCCCGCTCCACAAGCGCTGGATCGGACGCCGGCGGCAGGTCGCCGGGACACTCAACGCCCCGCTCAGACCGAGGATCGGAGTCGCGCCCCAAAACGAAGAGCGATAGCGGCGTCCCGGATTTGAGCGCAGCGGATGAAGGGGTGCTGACCACCCACCAAATGTACTCAGTACGTTGACCAACCGGCCCGTCCAGACCGCACCGCCTTAGACACGTTCAAAGCGCGCGGCGAGGTGCCTCGATGTTCAGCTCTACGATGGCAGCCGCCGACGACAAGGAGACCTAGGCCGTGCGAATCGTGGTCGCAACCGATTCGATCAGCGCGCTGTCTTCACGACAGGCCGGTGAGGTCATTGCCTCCGGCTGGCGACCGGGTGCCGATGTGTCGGTATTGCCGATCGGAGATGCTGGCGCTGGCTTTGTCTCGGCGTACGCCGACCTGGCCGGTATGGCAACAGCATCCCGAGTAAGCAGCGGAGTCATCGTCACAACAGGCACGGCCTCAGGTACTGGAGTTGTTCAGGTCCTTGGGTCTGGCCGAGGAGTCGGCATTCCGTACCAGGAGTCGTCTCGGCCGATCGGCGAGGCCGTCGCAGCAATGGTTGAGAACCAAGCACCACAACGGATCCTCCTAGACCTGGCGGGACTCTGGGTCCACGACGCGGGCACGGGTCTGCTCGCCGCGCTCGGCGCGGTCGGGGATCGTCCGCTGGACCAAGGTGTGGAGGCGCTCGATGGCCTTACCCAACTTGATCTTGCCCCGGCTCGCGCACTGCTCGGGGTCACCGAGCTCGTCGGAGTTGTGCCCGTCGCCCAGCTTGATCGACCGCTGCTTGGCCTGCGCGGCATCACAGCGCGTGCCGGCCAGGAAGCGAATGTGGAGCCGCCGTTGATGCTTCAGACCGACGCCGCCCTCGAGGCCTTTGCTCGATTGGCTTCCGCGTCTCATGCAGATGCGGCCGGAGCCGGAGCCTGTGGCGGCTTGGGTTTTGCTGTCTTGGCACTCGGCGGACGACTAAGCACCGGGCCGGATATCGCACTCGCCTCAGCGGAAGCGAAGTCGAGGCTGCCCGGGGTGGATCTGGTGGTAACGGGATGTTCGGTTTTCGACTTCGCGAGCCGAGGTGGAGGTGTCGTCGCGGCGATGGCGGAGACTGCATCAACTGTTCTGAGCCCATGCATTCTGATCGCTGGTGAGGTGGTCGTCGGATCGCGGGAGATGCGCACCATGGGCATCGAGGCGGCGTACGCGGTGCGTGAGTCGGCACTGGACGATCCGCGTGGCACTGTCAACGAGGACGAGCTAGCCGCGACCGCACGCCGAGTCGCTCGCTCCTGGACTTGGTGACGCGGCACACGTCCCATCGACTTGGACGGGTCGGCGGCCGCCCTTAGAATGACACCCATGACAGCAACCGAGCAGACCGTCGACAGCCCTCCTGTTGCTGACGGCATCGTCTTGACTGACGGTGCGGCAGCCAAGGTCAAGGCGCTCCTAGACACTGAAGGCCGCAATGACCTTGCGCTTCGCGTGGCTGTGCAGCCAGGTGGCTGCTCCGGGCTGCGATACCAGCTGTTTTTCGACGATCGCAGCTTCGAGGGCGACATCGTCAAGGTGTTCGGCGGCGTGGATGTTGTCACTGATCGGATGAGCGCGCCATACCTGATGGGCGCGACCATCGACTTTGTTGACACCATTGAGAAGCAAGGCTTCACGATCGACAATCCCAACGCCACCGGCTCGTGCGCCTGCGGCGACAGCTTCCACTGATCTAACTTCACGCACTATGACGGGCAGCCCATTCGCCGACTGGAGGAGCTCGCGGCCGGCGTTGTGTGAGAACAGGTAGTGCTGTTCGCGGGCGACGAAGGAGGCGAATCACCCGGGCTGCGTGTCAGAGTGCAATAGAACTGCGAACTCCCTGCCGCTGGCAGGGAGTTCTTGCTGTTCAAGACTCGCGTCGGACGAGAAAACGCGCTGGATCAGCCGCGATCAGTGTTTGACCACGCATGCGGCACCAGGCAGCAAGATCTGGACCAGCGGCAGGGTCGTCGGCGAGCAACTCGACCAGGGCGCCAATCCGCACGTCACCGATATGGCGTGCCACCTCGATGATCGGCCGCGGGCACTTCATTCCGCGACAATCCAGCGAGAGCCCTATAAAAGGCGACACCCCATCAGTCACGATGCGCCTACCGTTGCCCGGATCTCCGCAACGATCGGCGGCAGTACGTCGAGGAATCGATCGATCTCTGCAGCTGTCGTCGTCCAGGTGAGGCCAATTCGGACGTTGCCGTGCGTCAACGCTCCCATGGCGGCTAGCACGTGGGACGGATGCTCGCTGCTGGCGCTGCATGCTGACCCGCTCGCCACCGCAAAACCCGCCTTGTCGAGCTCGAGAGTGAGTGTCTCGCCGTCGACAAACAGAACTGAGAACGTCAGTAAGTGCGGAACCCGGTTCACTGGATCGCCCGCCACGTCGACATCGGGCACCCGTTGCACGATTCCTGCACGCAGCTGTTCGATGAGGTGATGCTGCCGCTCACTGACGGTCCGGCCTGACGTCAGCCAGCAATCCAGAGCGACCGCGGCTGCATAGATGGCCGGTACGTCGGGCACGCCGGGCCAGCGCCCACCTTGGTAGTCATCGGTCGGGTAGGGCGGGCGCCACCGCGCAGTCTTCTTGATCACCAGAATTCCGACAGAGGCCGGGCCGCCGAAGGCGCCTGCCCATCCGGTCAGCACCGACCATCCGC
>JBKPEY010000405.1:0-2476 GCA_046744405.1 Actinomycetota bacterium | reverse complement strand
TCTCAGCGACGCGTTCTCGTTCGTACCTGACAGCCTCATCCAGCGGGCCACGACTTTCCGTCAAGGCGAAAGCTTGGTAGCCGGCAAGGTCGTCTCGCACCCTATGTATGTGCGCTTCGGTCGGCGACTTTCGCAGGAGGGCGGTGCGGATATTCCAACTTCGTGGGCAGCCGCGCAATAATCTTGCGAATTAGGGATCTTGCGAGTTAGGCCGCGGCACCAATCAGTTGTTGATCTTGCGGGTTGCGCCAGGACTTGCGCCAGCAGGTGGTTTCGATGGTCAGGCGTTCGCCGCAGTGGCTGCAGAAGTCGGCAGTGGTGGTCTGGCGTCCGCAGGTTCGGTGGATGATGTCCATCCGCACGTCGGAGTCGGTATGCGGCCGATGTCGTTCACCCCATTGCGCGAGCGCGGTGATGATCGGGAAGGTATCGGCCCCGGCATCGGTCAGGACGTACTCGTGGCGGGTACGTCGCTGGTCTTGATAGGGCACGCGTCGTAGCAGGCCGGCGTCGACCAAGGTGTTCAGCCGGTTGCTGAGCACGTTATCCGCGACACCTAGTTGATCTCGGAACTGCTCGAATCGACGGACACCTGAGAGCGCCTGTCTGAGCACCAACATGACCCAGGGATCGCCCAGCACGTTCAACGAACGGGCAATCGGACAGTTTTGACTCGACCAGTTCGACCGCAATGGCATGGCTCGCCCTCCTGCTACCAAGCTCCTGGCTTGTTTGAAGCCAGGCTAGTCGCGCTCGATCGTACTGATCGGTTCCTTTTGCTGTTTATTCATGAAGTGCCCTCATGGTGTGAGGTCGGAGGCTGTTTCTGCCTCGATCTCCATTTCCCGACGATCGGTGGTCGCCGCGCTTGTCGGCCGGAGGTCAGGCTGTTGGCGCAGCGCAATGGAGAGGACCGCGGCAATGAGGCACAACGCTGCACCGCCGAACCAGGCGTAGGTATAGCTGCCGAAGGTGTCGCGGATAATCCCGGCCGTCAGGGCGGCCGCGGCAGCACCGAACTGGTGCGATGCGAACACCCATCCGAAGACGATGGTGCCTTGGTCGCCGAAGAGTCGTCGGCACAGCACTGCAGTCGGCGGGACGGTGGCGACCCAGTCCAGCCCGTATACGACGATGAACACCACCATGCTGGGGTGCACCGTGTCGGCAAGCAGCCAGGGCAGTAGCAGCAATCCCAGGCCGCGGAAGGTGTAGTAGGCCACCAGTAGTAAGCGGGGATCGATTCGGTCGGTGAGCCAGCCTGACGCGACGGTGCCCACGATGTCGAAGACGCCGACCAACATCAGCAGCCCGGCCGCAGTGGTTGTCGCCATGCCATGGTCGTGCGCCGACGGGATGAAGTGGATACCGATCAAGCCATTCGTCGTTGCGCCGCAGATCGCAAACGCGCCGGCCAGCGCCCAGAACGCCTTAGTGCGTACCGCCCGTTGCAGCGCGCCCAGCGCCAAACCGGCGGCACTCGTACCGGTCGGCACCATCGGTGTGACCAGGCTGTCGCCGCCGTACGGTGGCAACCCGAGATCGGCCGGCCGATCACGAAGCAGCGCCACGACCAGCGGGAGCACCGCCAGCGCTGCGGCGGCGATCAGCAGCGACGCAACAATCCAGCTCGTCGCCTCCGCCAGGTAGGCAACCAACGGCAAGAACACCAGCTGCCCGGCCGCGCCGCCGGCCGTGAGAATGCCTATCACCAAGCCGCGACGCTTCACGAACCAGGCGTTGGCGACCGTGGCCGCGAAGACCAGCGCCATCGATCCGGTCCCCAGTCCGATCAGCACACCCCAGGTCAGGATGAGCTGCCATGCTGCCTGCGCCAGCACCGACAACCCAGCACCGGCGGCGATCAACAACAAGCCAGCGCTGACGACTCGACGCAGACCGAATCGTTCCATTAGCGCGGCAGCGAACGGTGCTGTCAGACCGTAGAGCACCAGATTGACACTTACCGCGGCCGACATCGTCACGATCGACCAGCCACTCTCATGCAATGGCACCATGAGAGGGCCCGGGGCTGCCCGAAAGGCGGCCGCCGCTACCAACGTGGCAAACGCCACCCCGGCTACCACCCACGCGGAGTGCACGCGCGCCATCTCGCCTCCCCTGCACGACTGACTCAGGCACTCTAACTTGTTTCAAGCAAGTCAGGGCTCGAACTTCCCGTTATGCGGGAGAGTCCGGGGAACAGTGCGGCGATGAGGGTGTCCCCGACCCAGCGGAAAGTCGTCATTGGTGGGAGATTTGACCGTCCGGGTCTCCAGCTCTGATCAAAAAGTCCGTACTGGTCGAGAATTGAACCCGCGTCACGAGGTCTGCATCCGAAAGTCGGCACTGGTCGGATATTCGGTCCTCCGGTCACCAGATCCGCATTAAAACTCCGCACTGGTCAGAAATTGGTGGTGGTGAGGCGCTCGCGGCGCGCTACAGCAGAGGGACGTAATGTGAACCATCACTAGTC
>JBKPEY010000623.1:0-17599 GCA_046744405.1 Actinomycetota bacterium | reverse complement strand
CCAGTTGCTTTCACCGAGCCGGCATCTGTGCCCGGAAGCGCACGAGAACTGCCAGATACGGTGACCACGACGGCGTCAGTAGCGGTTATCGCCCCGAAGTAGACCACGCTGGCACCAACGCCGAGTTTGATGCCGGCCATGCCACCGCCGGAGCGTCCTTGTGGGCGTACTGCCGATGCCGGAAAATGCAGCAGTTGGGCGTCATTGGTGAGAAAGACCAGCTCGGCTTGTGTGCTCGTAAGCTCGGCTGCACCGACCACCCGGTCACCGGCCTCGAGCCGGATCACATCCCAAGACTCCTTGCCAAGGACTTCTGGATTAACCCGTTTCACGACACCAAACGCAGTGCCCAATGCCAGGCCCAGCGAATCTTCGGCAAGCGTTGTCAGGCACAAGATCTTTTCTCCCGGGTCCAAGGTGATGAGCTCAGTGACGTGAGTTCCACCCTGGAGATTGGGCGAGTGCGCAGTGATCGGCACAGTCGGGAGATCCAGCGTGCTGATCTTGATCAGCCGGCCGGTGCTGGTGATAACTCCACAGTCGCCACGCGCGGTCGAGATGATCTTGGAGACGATGACGTCATGATTGGCGCGGGCGCCCACTGGCGGAAGCGGCTGTGCGTGATTTGTCCGAGCAAGTAGGCCCGCCGAGGAAAGCAGGACCCAGCACGGATCGTCCGCTACTTCCAACGGAGCAGCTGCAGCCGTTGTCGCGACGCCGCTTGCCGCCAGCAATATCGTCCGGCGCGGGGTGCCGTGCTGCTGGGCAATCTCGGCGAGTTGGTTGCCAACCAGCGCACGCAGCTGATCGGGATTCTCCAAAATCTCGCTGAGCTCTGCGATGGTTGCTTCCAGCTTGCCCCGCTCGGTTTCCAGCTCGATGCGACTGAACCGGGTAAGCCTGCGCAACGGCATCTCGAGGATGTAGTTGGTCTGGGTCTCCGACAGCTCGAAGACCTCCATGAGCCTGGAGCGGGCATGTGCGGTGTCGTCGGAGGTTCGGATGATCGCGATCACATCGTCGATATCCAGGATTGCCACCAGCAGGCCCTGCACGAGATGCAGGCGCTCCTGAGCTTTGGACCGGGCGAATTCGGTACGACGCCGGGTCACCTCGTAGCGGTGCTCGAGGTAAACGGTCAGCAGGTCGCGCAGTGTCAGCGTGCGCGGCTGGCCATCTACCAAGGCGACGGCGTTGATCGCATAGTTATCTTCGATCTTGGTCAGCTTGTAGAGCTGTTCCAAGATCGCGTCAGGATTGAAGCCGCTCTTGATCTCGATCACCAGGCGAGTTCCGTTCGCCCGGTCGGAGAGGTCCTTGACGTCCGCGATGCCCTGCAGCCTGCGGGCATTGACAAGGCTCTTGATCTGTTCGATCACTCGCTCTGGACCGATCAGATACGGCAGTTCGGCGATCACGATGCCCTTGCGGCGCGGGTGCACCTGTTCGATGCGGGCCGTGGCACGCATCCGGAATGAGCCCTTTCCGGTGTGGTAGGCATCTCGAATGCCGTCTAGACCGATGATCTTGCCGCCGCTTGGCAGATCGGGTCCGGGGATGAACCGCATCAGCTCATCAATGCCGGCGTCGGGCTGTTTGATCAGGTGCCGCAATGCCTGAACGACTTCCACGAGGTTGTGGGGCGGGCAGTTGGTCGCCATGCCGACCGCGATACCCGTTGCTCCATTGACCAGGAGGTTAGGGAATGCCGCTGGGAGGACGGTCGGCTCGACATCCTTGCCGTCGTAATTCGGCTTGAAGTCGACGGTGTCCTCGTCAAGACCATCGGTCATGGCTGCTGCTGCCGGTGCCATTCGGCACTCGGTGTAACGCATGGCAGCGGGGCCGTCGTCCAGCGAGCCGAAATTGCCATGACCGTCGATCAACGGCAGCCGCATGGCCCACGGCTGAGCCATCCGGACCAATGCGTCATAGATGGCGGTATCGCCATGGGGATGGTATTGACCCATGACCTGACCGACTACCCGAGCGCATTTGACATGCGAACGGTCCGGGCGGATGCCCATCTCATCCATGGAGTACAAGATCCGGCGCTGCACCGGCTTCAGCCCGTCTCTGGCGTCGGGAAGGGCTCGGGAGTAGATGACTGAGTACGCGTACTCCAAGAAACTGGTCTGCATCTCAGAGGAGACATCGATATCGACGATTCGCTCGGTGAAGTCGTCTTCGGGTGGTGCCGGTGTTCTGGCCATTGAGTGCGAATGCTCCCTTCTGCTATGCCGGGAGTATCAAAGGAAAGGCTTGAGGTCGTCGAGCAGCGAATCCCGGGCGGCTAGCTCGCGCGCGTACAGGAATCCATAGCTGAAGCCGTTCTGACCGGAACGGATCCCGCGGCGAGCACCCAGGTCCCGAAGGAAGGCAGCGCTAACGATGCTGTCTTGATGATTGCCCAGCAGGTCCTGCAGATCTTTTCGCCGCGAAATGATCTTGTCGGCCTTGCTGCCCCAGACTGGCACAGCAGCCTCGACTGCATAACGATGGCGTTTAGATGCTTTGCGAGCCCCATGGAACAGATCATCGGACGCCTCGTCAGCACCGCACGCCGCAACTGCTTTGGTGAGCCGCTTGTCCGCCTTCTTTCTGGCCTTTTTGATCGCAGCATCGATCGAGTCCGCGGAAGCCTCAGCAGCGGCCGTGAAGGGCGGATCACCGCGCCAATGGTGCGCCATACCGATGAACTTTCGATAGCGTTGGGAGCTCAGCGCCTCGAGCACGTCGTCCATGGCCTGCTTCCGCTGGACAGCGAGCTCCTCTTGGATGGTTGACTCGACCGGGCCGAGAATAAGTTCAGGCGGCAGCTCCGCAAGTAGAGCCAGTTGTCGCCGGGTCAGGATGTCCATATCCCGCACTTTGCCTAGTAGGCCTGCCCACCAGACCAGCTCCTCTTCAAGTCGCGCCGCCTGTTCAGCGTCGAAGAGGTCTGCGAACACGCGGATGGTGCTGCGTAGCCGGCGTACCGCTACTCGGACCTTGTGGATCACGTCTTCACCAGCGCGCAACTCAGCCTCAGAGTCAATGATCACGGTGCACTGCTCAGCCAGATAGTCACCGATGACCTCGCGCGCGGTGACAGAATTGTTGGGCATGCCGTGACCTTACGCCGAGTCGGCAACGTCTAGGTGTGACGTAAGAAAGTGTCGGGAAACCGGCCTGCAAGGCCGGTGAACCGCCCTTTTGCCGATGTTCCTCGGTTAGTGAACCCGCCCCATCCGGACGTCTGGAGCGCCCAGCCGGGCGGCGTCGGCGGACAGGTCATCTGGCTGATGCTGCGACTCGCGCTCTGCCGCAACCCGCTTGTGATAATGCTCCACTTCCCGATCCACGTCCGCGTCTCCCCAACCCAGAACGGGCGCGATCAGAGTGGCAACTTCACGTGCTGCCGTCAGACCGCGATCCCAAGTCTCGATGGAGATGCGGGTACGCCGCGCCAGAATGTCATCCAGATGCAGTGCGCCCTCGTGGGAAGCGGCATAGACAGCTTCGATCTTCAGATACTCCGCTGCGCCGTCCAGTGGATGGGCGAGCTCTGGTAAGGATTTGATCATCTCCAGGAGTTCGGGCAGCAAGGAGCCGTAGCGGTTCAGCAGATGCTCTACTTGGACATCTCGGAGTCCGGTTTCAGCGACCAGCAAGGGGCGCGCATTCCACAAGGCGTGATAACCATCGGCGCCCAGCAACGGTACGTCTTCGGTGCACGATGCGGGCACCTTTTGATCCAAGTCACGGACCGCCGCATCGACGGCATCCTTGGCCATCACCCGATAGGTGGTGTACTTCCCGCCGGCGATCATCACAAGGCCACGCACGGGCGAGGCGACGGCATGCTCGCGGGACAGCTTGGACGTCGAATCGGATTCCCCGGCCAGCAGCGGTCGCAGACCGGCGTAGACGCCGATGACGTCGTCTCGGGTCAGCGGATCTGCGAGCAGCGTGTTGGCGTGTTCCAACAGATAGTCGATGTCGGCTTGGCTGGCTGCCGGATGCGCCCGATCCAGCTGCCAGTCGGTGTCGGTGGTACCAATGATCCAGTGGCTGCCCCACGGAATGATGAAAAGCAGACTCTTCTCAGTCCGCGTGATCAATCCCGCCATGGAGTTGATGCGGTTGCGCGGGACAACCAGATGGATACCTTTGGACGCCCGCACTTGAAACTGCCCACGCCCGCCGAGCATCCGTTGTAGCTCGTCGATCCAGACCCCAGTGGCATTGATCGTCTGCTTCGCGCGGATGGTAAATGTACGGCCCGACTCAAGATCACGAACCTCGACTCCGGCGACTCGGTCTGTCTCCCGCAGAAAGCCGATCACTCTAGTGCTGGTGGCAACCGCCGCGCCGTAATGGGCGGCGGTGCGACCGATCATCATGGTGTGCCGGGCATCGTCGACCAGACCCTCGTAGAACTTGATCGACCCCACCACACTCTGCCGATTCGCGGACGGAAATGTCTCAAAGGTGTGCTTCCGGCCTAAGTGGCGCATGTGGTGCGGCACGCCTCGGCCGGCACCCAGGACGTCGTAGACGCCGATGCCGAGACCTGCGTAGCTGCGGTCGGCCACGGGTCGCATCAGCGGGTAAAGGAACGGTACGGGTTTGGCTAGATGCGGTGCCAGCTTGTTGAGCGCCAGGGAGCGCTCCTTGAGCGCTTCGAAAACCAAGGCGAAGTTGAGCTGCTCGAGGTAGCGCAGGCCGCCGTGGAACAACTTGCTGGACCGGCTCGAGGTGCCGGC
This sequence comes from Actinomycetota bacterium, assembly GCA_046744405.1. GTDB lineage: Bacteria > Actinomycetota > Actinomycetes > Propionibacteriales > Propionibacteriaceae > Microlunatus. Next base: position 12,851 of record JBKPEY010000623.1, on the reverse strand, counting down.
TGCAAAGTCACGAGCTTCCACCAGGCCAACGCGCAGCCCGCGGGTAACCGCGTCGAGGGCGCTGCCGCAGCCAGTGACGCCCGCGCCGATCACCAGAATGTCCAGGTCTTCGCTTGCCAGCCGGTCCAGCGCAGTGGCTCGGGCGGCGGGCCCGATCGGAGAAGTGGTGGAGAACATCCGGGCCGTCAGGGGTTGACCAGGAGGGACCGCTCGGGGTCATGCCGACCCTCGATCAGCCGGATGGTGCCGGAGCGGGATCGCATCGACAACGACTGGGTGATGATGCGGTGGCTCTCGAATCGCACGCCGCGAAGCAGAGAGCCATCGGTAACGCCTGTGGCGGCAAAGAAGACGTTGTCGCCAGAGACCAGGTCCGTGGTGGTCAGTGTGCGATCAAGGTCGTAACCTGCATCCAAAATTGCGATGCGCTCACTGTCATTGCGTGCGATCAGCCGCCCGAACATCTCCCCGCCGAGGCAGCGCAAGGCGCACGCCGCCAAGACGCCCTCCGGAGTGCCGCCGACGCCTACCAGCACATCAACTCCAGTCCCCGGGGTGATCGCCATAATTGAACCTGCGACATCTCCGTCGAGGAGGAACCTGATCCTGGCGCCCGCGGCCCGGATTGCTGCCACAAGATCGGCGTGCCGGGGCCGATCGAGGACGCAGACCGTGAGGTCGGGGACTGTGCGGTCGGTCGCTTCGGCGATCTTGGCCAGGTTGTCGGCAATCGGTGCGTCAAGATCAACAGCAGCTGCCGCGTAGCCCGGCACCACGAGCTTTTGCATGTATACCGCGGGGCCGGGTGAGAACATCGTGCCGCGCGAGGAGACACCGATGATGCTGACAGCATCGGGCAGGCTCTTGGCGGTCAGCGTGGTTCCATCCACAGGGTCGACGGCGATGTCCCACTCCGAGCCCGAGCCGTCGCCGACCCGCTCGCCGTTGTACAGCATGGGGGCTTCATCCTTCTCGCCCTCACCGATCACTACGATGCCGTTCATCCGGACTGATCCGAGCACAGGGCGCATGGCATCCACCGCAGCGCCATCCACTTGGTTCTTGTCACCGAAGCCCATGTATCGCGAGCAGCTGATCGCAGCTGCCTCCGTAGCCCGCACGAGCTCCAGCGCGAGATTACGGTCAGGATCTGGCGCTACGCGCTCCCCGGTCCTGGGTTGAGTCACCGTTGCCACCTGCACCACTCCTCTTCCTCACTCGACCTGGACCCAATCCAGCGTTCGTGTTACGGCCTTCTTCCAGCCCTCATACCCGGCTGCGCGCTCGTCCTCGCCGATCTGTGGTACCCAGCGTTGATCCTCCAGCCAGTTCACCCGGAGCTCATCAGGTGAGGACCAGAATCCTGTTGCCAGCCCGGCCGCGTACGCGGCACCCAGCGCTGTCGTCTCCGCAACGACGGGCTTGCTGACGTCCACGCCGAGCGTGTCAGCCTGAATCTGCATGCACAGCTTGTTTGCCGTGACGCCGCCGTCCACCTTGAGCTCATCGAGTTGGACGCCGGCATCTTTCTCCATCGCCTCCACGACATCGCGGCTTTGGTAGCAGATGGCCTCCAGCGTTGCCCGGGCGATGTGTTCGCGGGTATGGAAACGGGAGAGGCCGACGATCACCCCGCGGGCGTCGGAGCGCCAGTAGGGCGCAAAGAGCCCGGAGAAGGCCGGGACGAAATACACGTGTGCGGCGCTGTCGACCTGGTTCGCCAGCGCTTCGACCTCGGCTGCATCATTGATGATCTTCAGCTGGTCACGGAGCCATTGCACGGCAGAACCGGTGACGGCGATGGAACCCTCCAGCGCGTAAACCGGTGCCGACTCACCGAACTGGAAGCAGACGGTGGTTAGCAGCCCGTTGGTTGAGCGGCACAGCTTTTCGCCGGTATTGAGTAGCAAGAAATTGCCGGTGCCATAGGTGTTCTTGGCCTCGCCTTCACTGAGACAGACCTGTCCGACCATGGCCGCCTGCTGATCACCGAGGTCTCCGGCTATGGTGACTTCGCCGCCGAAGGGGCCATCTGGGCGAGTCCGTTGGTACGCGGCCGGGTGTGAGGACGGCACAATAGTCGGCAGCATCTGCCGAGGGATGCCGAAAAAGCCCAGTAACTCCGTGTCCCAGTCAAGGGTCTCGAGATCCATCAACATCGTGCGACTGGCATTGGTGACGTCGGTGATGTGCTGTCCGCCGTCAACGCCTCCGGTGAGGTTCCACAACAGCCAGCTGTCAGTGGTGCCGAAGATAGCTTCTCCACGTTCTGCGGCCTCGCGTACGCCGTCGACGTTTTCCAAGATCCACTGCAGTTTGCCGCCCGAGAAGTAGGTGGCAGGTGGCAACCCCGCACGCTGTTTGATCACATCGCCGCGACCGTCGCGATCAAGAGTTGCGGCGATCTTGTCCGTACGGGTGTCCTGCCAGACGATGGCATTGCCGTATGGCTCACCAGTGATCGGATTCCAGACAACTGTCGTCTCGCGTTGGTTGGTGATGCCCACACCTGCAAGATCATCCGGCTGCAGCCTTTTTGCTGCCAGCGCGCGCTGTACAACCTCTTCGGTGCGTTGCCAGATCTCGACCGGATCGTGCTCGACCCATCCCGCCCTGGGCATGATCTGTGCGTGCTCGAGCTGATACTTACCGACTTCCCGGCCCGAGTGATCGAAGATCATACAGCGAGTGCTCGTCGTACCCTGGTCGATTGCAGCGACGAAGTCGGCCATGGGCTGACACTAGTCCTTCGGCCGTGGCCTGAATATCACCCGCTTCTCGGCAGCCTCAAAACTCAGCTGCAATCTTGAGCACTTAGGATTTGGCCGTGTCTGTGAGCCAGGCCGCGCGGGATATCGAAGGTGAGCCGCCCGGATATCCACGGGAGTGGGAAGCTGACGTGTTGCTCGCAGACGGCGGTGTGGCGCATCTGCGGCCGATCCGACCGTCCGATGGGAACCGACTCGTCGCCTTTTACGATCGAGTTTCGCCGCAATCGAAGTATCTCCGCTTCTTTGCGCCGTACCCGCGGCTAACCGATCGCGATGTCAAGCGGTTCACCGAGGTTGATTATGTGGATCGGGTGGCGTTCATTCTTACTCTGGGCGATGAGATGATCGCGGTCGGCCGATACGACCGGATCGAAGGTGATCATGCTGAGGTGGCCTTCTTGATCGAGGACGCCCATCAAGGGCGCGGCATTGCCCAGCTGCTGCTGGAGCACCTGGCTCAAGCGGCACGAGAACGCGGCATCAGCGGTTTCGTTGCCGAGGTACTCCCGGAGAATCGGCGGATGGCCAACGTGTTTGCTGATGCCGGCTACCGGGTCACCAAGGGCATCGAGGATGGCGTGCTCGCCGTCGAGTTTCCGATCTTGCCTACTGATACCTCCGTCGGCGTCATGGAGCGCCGCGAACATCGCGCGGAACGGGTCTCGGTGCACCGGTTGCTGACGCCGGAACGGATTGTCCTCTACGGGCAAGGTGATCGAATCGAAGGCTTGATCAACTCCATCGTGCGCGGGGGATTTCGCGGCAACGTCATGGCTGTGAGCAGCGATGGTCGCGCGGTGCCGGGCGTGATGAATGCCGCGTCCATCGGTGACCTGCCAGATCGAGTTGATTTGGCGATCGTGTCAGTGCCGACCAGTCAGCTCGGCACCGTAGTCATCGAGGCAGCTCACAAAGGCGCCCACGGCATCGTTGTCTTGACCGGCACCAGCTACGCGCCCGGCGACAATCTCCAGATCATCAATCTGGCTCGGGCTTACGGCGTCCGAGCGCTTGGGCCCGACGCCTTGGGAGTGATCAATACAAGTTCGGCTGTGCAACTCAACGCCACGCCTGGACCGATGCCGCGGACTGGGGGAGTGGGGATGTTCTGCCAGTCGGCGGCCGTCGGAGTAGCCCTGCTCACCCACGCCATCCACGGCGACTTGGGGCTGTCGTCTTTTATCAGCACCGGTGATTACGCAGACGTCACGGCCAACGACGTGATGCAGTACTGGGAAGACGACGACTCCACCCGGGTCTGTCTGCTTACGCTCGACTCAATCGGCAATCCGCGGAAGTTCTCCCGGATCGCTCGGCGCCTGGCACGCAAAAAGCCGGTTGTCGTCTTCGCGCCGGGACGCACAGAGCGCGCGGATCATGCTGGGGTACGCGGTGGCCTGGGCCATGCTGGGGAGGAGGCAGTTGACGCCCTCTTCAGGCAGGCCGGGGTCATGGTGGTGCACCGGCGTAGCGACATGATCGACATTGCCAAGATCGCGGCGCGGCAGCCGTTACCTTCTGGCCCGAGGGTCCGGATTGTCACCAATTCCTTGACACTGGCGCGCCAGATGATGCAGAAGATGGAGTCCGTCGGGCTGCTTCGCGATCCACAGCCGGAGCTGCTCGAGCCGGAGGCGGATTCGGCTGCATTTGTCGCAGCTGCGCGCGCGGCGCTGGCCGATCCGCGTTATGACTCCGTGGTCTGCGCAGCGGTCAATGCCTTCGGGCAGGGCACAGAGGACGTCATTCTCGGTCTCGAGCAGGTTGCCGCCGAGGCCAGCAAGCCGCTGCTCGGGGCGTTCTTGGACTTTCACCCGCCCGTGACGAGCAGTGGCGAGCCGGATGTGCCAGGCCTGCTGCCGAGGTTTGACGGATCGGTCGATGCCATCGACGCTCTATCAGCCCTTACCGCGTACGCCCGGTGGCGAGATCGCGATCCTGGCGCGGTGCCGCTGCTTGAGGTCGACACTCAAGCAGCCAGGCGAGTCGTCAACCGCATCCTGTCCGGGCAATCCGCGGGACGGGAACTGAGTGACGCCGAGACCGCTGAGCTGCTGCGGACCCACGGAATCAACCTGGTGCCGCAGTCCGCCGTTTCGAGCTTGAGCGATGCGATCGCGGCCGGCGATCGGCTGGGTTGGAACGTAGTGCTGAAGGCCACCTCCGCAGCCGTACGCGGTCGGCCCGATCTAGCCAGCGTGCATCGCAATATCGACGGCCCGGCGGAGATGACTGAGGCATGGAGAGATTTGGCGCAGCTGGTCGCCGAGATCGGACTCCCCGACGATGATGGCCTTTCCGTTGCCAAGCCCGTCGTCCAGGCGATGGCTCCGCCGGGCGTAGCACTTGCCTTCACCGGCCGCGAGGACGCCGCTTTCGGCCCCATCATTTCCCTTGGTCTGGACGGGATCCCGAGCGAGCTGCTCGGCGACATCGTCTACCGGGTGCCACCCTTGACCACCGTCGATGCCGCCGAGATGGTGCGAGATCTCAAGGCGGCGCCCACGTTATTTGGTCGTCAGGGGGCGCCCGGAGTCGACATCGCCGGAATCGAGGATTTGCTGCATCGAGTGGCACAACTGTCGGACGCGATTCCACAGCTGGCGTCGGTAACCCTGCGGCCTTGTGTGGCCTCGGTCAACTCCGTCGCGGTACTCGGTGCACGAGTGTTCATCGCCCCTACGGCCGATCAGCGGGATCCGCTGGCTCGCGTCCTCTAGGGCACGCTTCGCACAAAGCAGGGCACAAAGAAAGAGCACAGTTGTCGGTGCTGCGTGGCAGGATGATCGACATGAGGATTGGCTCCACCAGGAAAGATCTGCGCGCTGAAATTGATGCCTGCGGATACTTTCCCGAGCTCGTCGAGGACGCGATCATGTTGGCCCTCGGCGAGGAGGAGCTGGTGGATTTCGTTGTGCATCATGAGCCGACCTTCAACCGCGACGAGATCCATCGGCACGTCACTGTGCTCGCCCTGACCCCGAGCCGACTGTTGATCGGACACACCGATGATCAGCCTGCCGAACCGCCAGCACAGGGTATCTATGCAGCCTCCTCCACCGAGTCTGTGGCGCTTAGCAAGATCAACACCGTTGCGCTGACGCGTGTCGTTAACCAGCCGGAGGCCTATCAAGCCGGGTCGGAGGAGGTTTTCGAAACGTGGCTAGCGGTCGGTTGGGGAGCGGTACGCCGCATCGACGTCGAGGTCGCAACATGTAGTGATCCGCAGTGCGAGGCCGATCACGGCTACACCGGGACTTTGGTCGGTGACGATCTTACGGTGCGAATGAGCGCGGCAGCCGACGGCTCCGATCGGGTCGCTCGGCTGGTGCGCTTCGCCAGCTCGTTGCAGCGAGCGGCGGCGGTATGAGCTCACCCTTGGTGAGGAGCTCTTCGCCACTAGAGTCGGCGAGTCAGTCATTGCCCGAGATGGTCGTTCCGGCGTACCACTCGACAACCCTTGGCGAGCTGATGCCAAGCATCGGTGCCCACTTGGCAGTGCCGGGCTTTCCCGAGGATGCGTTTCGGCTGCCACAGTCGGAACGCTACGTCGTCATCCTGATCGACGGACTCGGCTGGAACTTGCTTCGCCGCGCCGTCCGGGATGCGCCATACCTGGCGTCGCTGCTCGGTAGCGCACAGCCGATTACCTCTGCGGTACCCAGTACTACGGTGACCAGCCTGGCAAGTCTTGGCACAGGTCTGCCGCCTGGTCAACACGGGCTGGTCGGTTATATGTCCCGCGTGCCAGCGACCGGGATGATCTTGAACGCTTTGACGTGGGAATCCGATCCGGCGCCGATGATGTATCAGCCCAAGCCCACTTTCTTCGAGCGCGCTGCCAAGACCGGCATCTCGGTGACCACGGTCGCGTTGGCGCGATTCCGCGGCACCGGACTTACCGAGGCTGCGCTCCGCGGTGCGACCTTCGTTCCGTTTGGAGACGACAGCGCCGAAGACCTCCGAATCGCGTTGATTGCTGAGGCGGCGCTCCGCGGTGATCGCAGCGTGGTGTACGCCTACGAGCGTGAACTTGATCATTGTGGGCATGTGCACGGCTGCGATTCGGAGACTTGGCTCGAACAGCTGACCCGGATCGATGGCATGTGCGAGCGACTGCGCCTCGCTCTGCCTCCCGAGGTAGCGGTGATCATCACTGGTGATCACGGGATGATCGACATTCCGACAGACCAGCGCATCGTGGCTGAGGATGATCCTGCCTTGATGGCAGGCGTCTCAGCGCTTGCCGGGGAGGGCCGCTTCCGTCAGCTATATGTTGATCATGAGCCGTCCAGCCGAGTAGCGGATCGATGGCGTGCTCGACTCGGGGAGCTGGCTTGGGTGCGGACCCGGGATGAGGCGATCGACGAAGGGTGGTTCGCGACCACGAATGATCAACTCCGTGACCGGTGGGGACACGTGCTGGTTGCTCTTCGTGGAGACTGGGCGATCATGACACGGGAATATCCCAGGGAGTTCACACTGATCGGCATGCATGGATCACTGACGCCTGCCGAGATGCTGGTGCCACTCATCGTGGCCTGAGTGATGATCCCTGAGTGATGACTACCGAGTGATGACTGATGACTGTTGAATCAGTGTTGATCTCTCCGACCGAGCTGGCCGAGCTGCTTGTATCGGAGCGGCCGCCAATCCTGGCCGATGTGCGCTGGAGTCTCGGCGGACCGCCCGGCAAGCCGGACTTCGTAGCCAGTCACATTCCAGGCGCGGTCTGGATAGATTTGGAGTCCCAGCTCGCGAGTCCCCCGGGTGCCGGGGGCCGGCACCCGCTGCCGCGGATTGACGTCTTCCAGGAGGCGATGCGGGACATCGGCGTCTGCGGGGACTCGTTGGTGGTTGCCTATGACGCGGCGACATCGCAGGCTGCTGCGCGCTTGTGGTGGCTCTTGAGCGACGCCGGCCATCACCGAGTCAGGGTGCTCAATGGTGGGCTGGCTGCCTGGATAGCCGCAGGCTTGCCAACCGTAACCGGTCCCGGTGCGCCCTCAACCCATGGTGACTTCGTTGCGCGTCCCGGCCAGCGTGCGCAAGTCAATGCGGCTGAGATCGCCGCCAAGCTGCGAATATCGGACGGCTTGACGTTGGTCGACGTACGAGCTCCCGAACGGTATTCAGGTGACAAGGAGCCGATCGATCCGGTACCTGGCCACATTCCGGGTGCGATCAACATGCCGGCCGCGGCAAACCTTGATGTCAACGGCCGCTTCCTTCCGCCGGCCGAGATCGCTGCGCGGTACGCCGCGGCGGGTGGGGTAGAGGGCGCCGTGCTCTATTGCGGCTCAGGCGTCACTGCAGCACAGAGCTTGTTGGCGCTGGAGTCGGCCGGAGTGACAGCGGCGATCTACCCGGGCTCGTGGAGCGACTGGATCACTGACCCGAGTCGCCCGATAGCCACCGGCACTGGGCCCTGAAATCAACTCTGCCGCTTGGGTCCGCCGAACATGATCTCGTCCCAGCTCGGCACAGAGGCGCGTTTGCGCTTGACATTCTTCGGAGGCGGCGTGGCGGGCTGAGCCAGCGACTCGATCTCGAACTCATGGGCTTCGTCGGCCCGATCATCCAACTGCACTGTGGGGTCTGGTGGGCCAGGCTCATCAGTGCCCGGCAACTCTTCCTCTGTGGTGCTGCTGCCGCCGTGCCTGGGTGATTCCACGGATTCCGGCACATCAAGGGCCGTGTCATCGTGGACGCTGGGCTCGACCGGATAGTTAATGACGATGGCGGGCTCCCAGCCGCCGTCGGTGGTGGTCTCGGTCTCAGGCACCGCCGTGGCATCACTCAATCCCGCGTACACCCGTGCTGAATCCTCGGTGTAGCCGTCCTCGCCAAGCATCTCGTACAGCGTTCCCATCGGCGATACATCGACGACGTCGTCGCTGGGTTGCAGTGGGCCGGGAAAGTCGGTGACAGGGCGGAGCATCGGTGACACTGGAACCGTAGGCTCGTCCGCCTCGTCCGCAGCCGTGACTTCACCGCTTGGTCTTTCCTGCGACGGCGAAGGAGCTGTTTCTGTGCCTACAAACCTGTCGCTCAGATTGACAGTTGGCTCGCTGTCACTCTCGCTAGACGCAGAGTCGACCAGCCAGGGACGGCCACGCTCTGCTCCCTTGGCATGGAGTCCCTTGGCGGACGGCCGGTCGCCAAGCAGCCACCGAGCCTCATCGTTACCCGCCACGGAAAACCGCCCGCGAAGGTCGTAGACGAACATCGCCTGCCGTTCCTCCGTACCCAACCGGTAGTCGGCTGTGATGGCCCAGCGGCCATCATCCAAACGGTAAGAGTCCCAAGTGATGTCGTCGATGTTGACCCGATGGCCCAAAAGCCACTCGGTGACCGTGATCCGCAGGCTGCGATGGCCAGACGGCTCGCTGCGGCGGCGAACTGAGGACGACATTGCCATCGACGCAACATGGTCGCGTTCGGCAAGGACGGGCGTTGCGAAGCGCTCCACACGATCCATCGGAAGGCCTGCAATCCGGGCAACATCTTCGAGGCTGTCGCCGGCCCGGATCCGCGCCTGAATATCACGGGGAGTGAGGGAGGTTTGCATCTCGATCTCCAGTTGTCCGAGCCTCGGCCGGTCACCCCGTATCGCTGCCCGGAGTCTTTCGTCCGCCTCGATGATCAATTCCTCGCCGCTCTCGGTGACCACGATCAAGGACTTCCCATCCCGGGTTAGTCCCACCAGTCGTGCGGTGCGCATCAGTCGCGCGGCTCCTCGTGCGGCGTCTGTTCTCAGCCAACTTACTCTGCCTCTAGCACGAAATGGCGCAGCAACTCGGCTGACCCGGTAACCCAGCAAACCGGGAGACCTTGCCTGGGGTCGTAATGTCGGTCCATGCGCGAGCCCCAGCAGGTCAAGCCAGCAACCCGTGGCGAGCTACGGGCATCTGGATATCGAAGTCGCGGCATCAAGGCCGAGCTGCGTGACAACTTGCTGCAACGACTCCGCTCGGGAACCACCGCCTTTCCTGGCATTGTCGGCTTCGATGAGACCGTGCTGCCGGAGCTGGAAAGCGCAGTACTTGCTGGTCATGATCTGGTTCTCCTCGGCGAACGGGGTCAGGGTAAGACCCGGCTCATGCGCACCGTGGCCGGACTCCTCGATGAATGGAGTCCGAAAGTCGCCGGCTGTGAGATCCACGATGACCCGTACGCGCCGGTGTGCCTCCGCTGTCGTGGATTGGCTGCGGAGCTGGGGGATGAGCTTCCGCTCGAGTGGCGGCACCGCGACGAACGCTATACCGAGAAACTTGCGACTCCCGATACCTCGGTTGGTGACCTGATCGGCGACGTTGATCCGGTGAAGGTCGCCCAGGGCCGGACGCTGGGCGATCCGGAGACCGTGCATTACGGGCTCGTGCCACGTACTAATAAAGGCGTATTCGGTCTCAACGAGCTGCCGGACCTGGCCGAACGCATCCAGGTTGCCCTGTTCAATGTCTTGGAGGAGCGCGACATCCAAGTACGCGGGTACTCGCTGCGGTTGCCGTTGGACGTCTTCTTGATCGCCACCGCCAATCCGGAGGACTACACCAACCGAGGCCGCATCATCACCCCGCTCAAAGACCGTTTCGGCGCCGAGCTGCGGACCCATTACCTCACCGAGCTTGCCGATGAAGTGACGTTGATCCGTCAGGAAGCCACGCTGGTCGCCGACGTAGGTGATCATTTGCTGGAGGTGTTGGCTCGGCTCACCCGGAATCTCCGGGAATCAAGCTCTGTGGACCAGCGTTCGGGTGTCTCGGCTCGCTTCGCGATCGCCGCTGCGGAGGGCGTCGCCGCCTCAGCGCTGCGCCGGGCGGCACGTACTGCTGATCATGAAACGGCTGTGGCTCGGATATGTGATCTTGCTGTGGTGTTACCCACGTTGCTTGGCAAGATCGAGTTTGAGATGGGTGAGGAGGGCCGGGAGCGGGCCATTATGGAACATTTGCTCCGGCTCGCCACAGCCGCGACGTTTCGCGATCGGCTCTCCGGACTGGATCTGTCTGGCTTCACCCAAATCTTTGCCGAGGGCGCAATCGTGGAAACCGGCGACTTGGTACCCGCCTCAGACCTGTTAGCGCAATTGGGTGCCGTGCCGGGATTGTTCAAGGTGCTCAACCGGCTTGGCTACGACGATGCGGCCTGCCGCGGAGAAGTTGCGGCAGCTGCCGAGTTCGCCTTGGAGGGTTTGCATTTAACCCGCCGGATTGAGAAGGAGTTCGTCAACGGCCGCGCGATCTACGGTGCAGCCTGACAGGGCGTGACCATGGGTTCCGATAACAGCGATCACGATCACAGCGACGGCGATCGGTTTAGCCGAGCCCACCACCGTTTCCGCTACGGAGCCTGGCGCGGTGGCCCGGACCCGCTGAGGCCGCCGTTCGACGTCCGCGAGGCCATTGATCGGATTGGCCAGGACGTCCTATCGGCTGGCACGGTACGCGATGCTCTGCGAGATTTGATGCGCGGCGGTGTCGACGGCCGTGCCGGCCTGGATCGGCTGGCCGAAAAGGTCAGGAAGCTCCGCGCGCAGATGCGGCGCCGCGGTGATCTGGGGGGCGTACTCGATCAGGTCCGGGCGGCGCTGGACCAGGCCCTTGCCGCCGAGCGCGAGACGTTGGCAGCCACTGACTCCGCCGATGCTCGACTGGCGGAGCTGGAACTGGACACCGTGCCCGACGATGTTGCCGGCGCCGTTCGAGCTCTTGATCACTACCCCTGGCGATCCTCCGAAGCGCGTGAGATCTTCGAGGCGATCAAGAGCATGCTGCAGCGCGAGGTGTTAGACGCCCAGTTCGCTGGCATCAAGCAAGCGCTCGAGTCACCAGACCCGGAGGCCATGCAACGAGTCAAGGACATGTTGGCCGACCTCAATGCGCTGCTGGCGGCGCACGCGCGGCAGGAGGACACGACAGACCAGTTCGCGGAGTTCATGGACCGCCATGGCGCGTTCTTCCCCGAGAACCCAGAGACAGTCGAGGAGTTGATCGACGCGCTCGCCCGTCGGGAGGCCGCCGGCATGCGGCTGATGGCCTCGCTGAGCCCTGAGCAGCGCGAGCAGCTTGGCCAGCTGATGAGCCATGTGCTGGCCGATGCGGATCTTGCTGCGGAGATGGCGCAGCTATCCGATAATCTGCGTGCGCTCCGCCCAGGCCTTGATCGTGATCTGCCGGCAAATATGCGACCGGGCGGTGAGCCGCTGGGCTACAGCGCAGCCGTGGAGGCCGTTGCCGATCTTGCTGATCTTGAGCAGCTGGAGGAGCAGTTGTCGCAAGGCGAGCAAGTCTCGACGCTTGACGATGTGGACATCGACTTGCTGGCCAAGCATCTGGGTCGTGAGGCCGTAAGCGATATGGAGGCGCTTCGAGAGCTGGAGCGCGAACTGGAGCAGCAGGGTTACCTCACTCGCGGTGAGGATGGAATGCGGTTGACCCCACGTGCCGTACGCCGCCTGGGACAGACTGCACTACGGCGGGTGTTCGCTCAGCTCGACGGCACAGGACAGGGCGATCACGATGATCATCAGACTGGGGCGGCTGATGAGCCCACCGGCCTGAGCCGCACCTGGGTCTTTGGTGATGAGCTGCCCATCGACGCACCTCGCACGGTCTCCAACGCCTTACGGAGATCCGGCCTAGGCCCTTCTGGTGTGGCGTTGGAGGTCGGTGATTTCGAAGTCACCGAGACTGAGCGGCGGATCAGCGCGGCCGTGGCGCTCTGTGTTGACCTCTCGTTCTCCATGGTCCACGACGGACGCTGGGGGCCGATGAAGCAAACGGCGCTGGCGCTGAACCATCTGATCGAAACCCGGTTCCGGCAAGACGCGCTACAGGTCATCGGCTTCAACCGGTTTGCTCGTCGGCTGACACCGGTACAGCTGGCCGAAGCGGAGCCGGAGTGGGTGCAGGGCACCAATCTGCAGCACGCGTTGCTACTCGCCTTGCGCCATGTGCGACGGCATCCGGATGCCGAACCAGTGGTCCTCGTCGTGACCGACGGTGAGCCGACTGCGCATCTCACCGGTGGGGGAGAGGCGTATTTCCAGTGGCCGCCGACCACGGAGACCATCCG
>JBKPEY010000554.1:0-2938 GCA_046744405.1 Actinomycetota bacterium | reverse complement strand
CGGCTGGGCACCCAAGGGTCCGATCAAGCTGGCATCGCGAATCGACGTACCGCGTAAGGCAACCGTCAATGCCGGAACCGTCGTAGTCGCGGGCGTCGCGTGGGCACAGCACACCGGCATCTCGGCTGTGGAGGTACAGGTTGACCAGAACGCCTGGCAGCCGGCGCAGCTCGCCGAGACTGTCGGTCCTGACACCTGGCGGCAATGGAAATACGAATGGGCCGCTACGCCAGGCACCCACAGCTTGACCGTTCGGGCCACCGACGCGAACGGAATGCTCCAAACGGCCGCTGAGGCGCCGCCGATGCCTAACGGCGCAACTGGATACCACTCAATTAAGGTCAAAGTCCGCTGATCAGTGCATTAGGTTCGTGACGTGCGCATCGCGGTAGCCCGGGACCTGGCTCTCGGCGAGGCCCGTGTTGCGATGGTGCCCGAACTAGTGGGCAAGCTGCGCGCTGCCGGTTACGAGGTGGCGGTGCAAACCGGGGCCGGAGCCGCCGCTCTGTTTTCTGATGCGGCGTACGAGATGGCCGGCGCCTCGGTCACCGAGCACCCGTTCGACGAGGCGGATGTGGTGTTGAGTGTGCAGCCTCTGGACGCCTCTTGCCTGGCTCCGTTGCCGTCCGGAGCTGCCACGATCTCGTTCTTTCCCGCTGCGGAGCGGCCAGCTGATGTCGCGCTGCGTCGTGATCGGAAGCTCAGCACCTTCGGCATGGAATACGTACCGCGGATATCCCGAGCGCAGTCGATGGATGCTCTGAGTTCTCAGGCGTTAGTGGCTGGTTATCGGGGCGCCATCGTTGCGGCCAGCATGTTGGAACAGTTCTTCCCCTTGAGCATGACGGCCGCCGGTACGGTGCCGCCGGCGCAGGTCATGGTTCTCGGCGCTGGGGTCGCCGGTCTTCAGGCCATTGCGACGTGCCGCCGTTTGGGCGCTGTCGTCAAGGGCTACGACGTACGCGCGGCGGCTGCAGAAGAGATCCGATCGATGGGTGCTCAAGCCATCGAGCTGCCGCTCCCGACGCTTGAGGGAGCAGGTGGCTATGCGCGGGAAATGACCGAAGAGCGGGCACAAAGGCAACGCGACCTGCTGGCAAGCTATGTCGCTGCCGCCGACGCGTTGATCACGACGGCGGCGGTGCCAGGGCGGAAGGCGCCGTTGCTGGTGACGACCGAGATGGTCCTCCAGATGGCACCGGGTTCGGTCGTCGTCGACCTTGCAGCCGAGACCGGCGGTAACGTCGAAGGCGTGGTGGCCGGCAAGGTCGTACGAGTGGGCTCGGTGCAGCTGTGGGGTGGCGCAAACGTACCCAGTCAGATGCCGGCACCAGCCAGTCGGCTGTACGCCCAGAACTTATTGAACGTGATCATGCTGATGACCCGTGATGGCCGTTTTGCTCCGAACTTCCACGATGAGATCACGGCGGCGATGTGTGTCACTCATGCTGGAAAGGTCCTCCGTGAACAGTGATCCCATCATCTGGTTGACGATCTTCGTGCTGGCGATCTTCGTCGGTGTTGAGGTGATCTCCAAGGTCTCATCCACCTTGCACACACCACTGATGTCCGGCGCCAATGCGATTCACGGTGTGATCTTGATCGGCGCGATTTTGGTGACCGGCAGCGCTCAGTCGATGCCCATTTTGGTGTTAGGGCTGGTCGCCGTGGTCTTGGCCTCGATCAATATGGTCGGTGGTTTCGTCGTCACCGACCGGATGTTGGTGATGTTCTCTCGTCCGAAGCGTGCCCTGGAGAAGCCCGCGCGCCGGGAGCTCGAGCAGTGAGCCAAGCTTGGGCACAGCTCGGCTATCTGGCAGCCGCGGTCTGCTTCATCGTCGCCCTGAAGGGTCTGTCCTCACCTAGGCACGCTCGACGGGGCAACCTCATCGGCGCGGCCGGTGCGCTGTTGGCCTGTGTGATCGTCTTCCTTTCCACCGACATCCAGCATCTGCTGCCGATCTTGGCGGCAATTGCAGCCGGCACTGCCATCGGTGCCCTGGGTGCCTACCGCGTCCAGATGACACAAATGCCCCAATTGGTGGCGTTGTTCAACGGAGTCGGAGGTGGTGCTGCAGCGATTGTGGCGATCATCGAGCTGACCAAACTTCGCCCAGACGCGACACCGGTGTTCGACTTGATCGCGACCGCGTTCACCATTCTGGTCGGCTCGGTCAGTTTCGCCGGCTCGGTCGTGACCTTCCTCAAGCTGCAAGAGCTCATGACGACGCGCCCGGTGGTGTTTGCTGGATATCCGATTCTTTATGGGCTGGCATTACTGGCCGCCCTCGCTGGCGGTATCGGCTTGGTTGTCAGCCCAAGCCTGATATTCGCAGTGCTGCTCGCCATTATTGGCGCTGGACTAGGAGTCTTACTCGTACTGCCCGTCGGGGGCGCCGACGTCCCCATTGTGATCTCTCTGCTGAACGCATTCACCGGCTTAACTGTTGCCGCCAGCGGTTATTTGCTGGAGAACATCCTGTTGCTGGTTGCCGGCACGCTCGTCGGTTCGGCCGGCACCCTGCTCACTCGATTGATGGCACATGCCATGGGTCGCTCATTGATCAACATCTTGTTCGGCACTCTCAAGGGTGGATCGACGCTGGGCACTACCAGACTCAGCGATCGTCCAGTGAAATCGGCCAGTCCCGCCGACGTGGCGATCTTGCTGGCGTACGCCCAACGGGTGATCATCGTGCCCGGCTACGGCCTGGCGGTTGCGCAGGCGCAGCACAACCTGCGTCAGCTGGTCGACCTGCTGCAAGAACGCGGGATACAGGTCGACTACGCCATCCATCCGGTCGCCGGCCGGATGCCGGGCCATATGAATGTGCTGCTTGCCGAAGCTCAGGTGCCGTACGAGCAGCTCAAGGAGATGGACGAGATCGATCCGGAGTTCAAGCAGGCCGACGTGGCGCTGGTGGTCGGAGCCAACGAT
>JBKPEY010000261.1:0-3176 GCA_046744405.1 Actinomycetota bacterium | reverse complement strand
GACAAGGCTGACAACGTCGTGATCGTTTGCTCGATCGAAAACCTCGACCCGATGGGCGTGCACACCGGCGACTCCATCACCGTGGCGCCTGCTATGACCCTCACCGACCGCGAGTTCCAGCGCATGCGAGACGTCGCGATCGGCATCATTCGGGCGGTCGGGGTCGACACCGGCGGATGCAACATCCAGTTCGCCGTTGATCCTTCCAACGGTCGAATGATCGTAATTGAGATGAATCCGCGCGTCTCGCGGTCCTCGGCGCTGGCTTCTAAGGCGACCGGTTTCCCGATCGCTAAGATCGCCGCCAAGGTTGCCATTGGATACACCCTCGACGAGATCCCGAACGACATCACCCAACAGACCCCGGCCAGCTTCGAGCCCACCCTGGACTACGTCGTGGTCAAGGTCCCGCGATTCGCGTTCGAAAAGTTCCCGTCTGCCGACTCGACGCTGACCACCCATATGAAGAGCGTCGGCGAGGCCATGGCCATCGGCCGCAACTTCACTGAAGCCTTGGGCAAAGCTTTGCGGAGCCTGGAAGACTCCAAGGCGCCGTTCGACTTCACTGCCGACATCGACGATTCCGTCGGTGAGCTGCTGCAGCGGGCGGCCCGTCCGCACGATGGCCGACTCAATGTGGTTATGCGGGCCCTCCGCGCCGGCGCAAGCCCCGAGCAGGTTCACCGGGCGACCAAGATCGATCCCTGGTTCATCGATCAACTACTGTTGATCTTGGAAACCGCAAACCAGATCAACTCGGCGCCCGAGCTCACTGCCGACCTGTTACGCACCGCAAAGCGGCATGGCTTCTCCGACAACCAGATCGCCAGTTTGCGCCATCTGAGCGAGGACGTGGTACGCGGAGTCCGCTGGGCACTTGGCATCCGGCCGGTCTATAAGACCGTTGACACCTGTGCCGCCGAGTTCGCCGCACGTACTCCATACCACTACAGCTCTTACGACCTGGAGACCGAGGTTGCATCTCGCCAAAAGCCCGCGGTGTTGATCTTGGGCAGTGGGCCGAACCGGATTGGTCAGGGCATCGAGTTCGACTACTCCTGCGTACACGCAGCCATGTCGCTCTCCGCGGCCGGCTACGAGACGATCATGGTGAACTGCAACCCCGAGACGGTCTCCACCGACTACGACACCGCTGACCGGCTGTACTTCGAACCGCTGACGCTGGAGGACGTGCTGGAGGTCGTGCACGCCGAGCAGGTGGCAGGCCCGGTCGCGGGAGTCATCGTCCAGCTAGGTGGGCAGACGCCGCTGGGACTTGCTCAGGGGCTCAAGGATGCCGGTGTCCCTGTCGTCGGGACCAGCCCGGAGGCCATCCACCTTGCCGAGGAGCGTGGCGCCTTCGGGCGCGTGCTGGCCGAGGCTGGTCTTCCGGCTCCGAAGCACGGACTGGCTCGTTCGTTTCAGGAAGCGAAGCAGATCGCAGACGATATCGGCTACCCGGTCTTGGTACGGCCCTCCTATGTGCTCGGCGGCCGCGGCATGGAGATCGTCTACGACGAGTCGACCTTGTCGGCTTACATTCACCGGGCGACCGAGGTGTCACCGGCTCACCCAGTCCTGGTAGACCATTTCCTCGACGACGCGGTAGAAATCGACGTCGACGCCCTGTATGACGGCACCGATGTCTACCTCGGCGGCGTCATGGAGCACATCGAGGAGGCCGGCATCCACTCCGGTGACTCGGCCTGCGCGCTGCCACCGATCACTCTTGGCGCCGAGGTGGTAGATCGGATCCGTTTCTCGACCGAGGCGATCGCCCGCGGCGTCGGCGTCTGCGGCTTGATCAACATCCAGTTCGCCCAGGCCGGCGACACCCTTTTCGTCTTGGAAGCCAACCCACGCGCCTCGCGTACGGTGCCCTTCGTCTCCAAGGCGACGGCCACGCCGCTCGCCAAGGCGGCGGCCCGCATCATGCTCGGTGCGAGCGTGCAGGACTTGCGTGATGAAGGGTTGTTGCGAGCAACCGGCGACGGCACCAGCGAAGATCCCTCGGCGCCAATCGCGGTCAAGGAAGCGGTCATGCCGTTCAATCGCTTCCGTACTGTCGACGGGATCTCGGTCGACATCATCCTCGGTCCAGAGATGAGGTCGACCGGCGAGGTGATGGGCCTCGACGTAGCCTTTGGTACCGCCTTTGCCAAAAGCCAGGTCGCCGGCTTCGGGCCGCTACCGACCAAGGGCAGTGTGTTCGTCTCAGTGGCCAATCGCGACAAGCGGTTCGTGATCTTCCCCGTGAAGCGCCTTGCCGATCTTGGTTTCGAGATCTTGGCAACTTCAGGCACCGCCTCGATGCTGCGCCGCCATGGGGTGGTGGTGACCGCGGTACGCAAGTTCAGCCAGGGCCCCGGGCCGGATGGCGAGAAAACGATCGTCCAAATGATCTTGGATGGCCAGGTCGACATGATCTTCAATACTCCGCACGGATTGAGCACCGACGGCCGACCTCGGTTCGACGGCTACGAGATTCGCACAGCGGCGGTGTTGCGCAACATCCCATGCGTGACCACAGTCCCCGGCCTGGCTGCCGCAGTGCAGGGAATCGAGGCGATCATTGCCGGCAATGTGAACGTCCGCTCGCTGCAGTCGTGGAGTCGGAACGATTCGTGATCCCAAATTTGTCGGTGGCTGCTCTCGGCTACCGCAGTCTGCTGCGGCCGCTGCTGTTTCGTGCCTATGCAGGCGATGCCGAGCGGGTTCATGATCGAACGCTAGCTGCCATCGCGCGCATTGGAGGAAGCCGAGCGGCACTAGCTCCGCTTGCTGGCTGGTTCGGCCGGCACCGCAAGCCGACCACCGTCGCCGGCATCCAATTCCCAGGTTTGGTCGGATTGGCTGCCGGAATGGACAAGGATGGGATTGGCATCACAACCTGGGGCTCTTTGGGCTTTGGCTTCATAGAGCTCGGAACGGTGACCGCGCAGCCTCAGCCAGGCAATGACAAACCGCGGCTATTCCGGCTCCCGGACAGCCAGGCGATCATCAATCGGATGGGCTTCAACAATTCGGGCGCCCAAGCTCTGGCTGATCGGCTCGCTGCCGCCGGAGTAAGTCGCGGCAATATGGCGGTCGGCATCCCGATCGGCATCTCGATCGGCAAGACCAAGACCGTACCGCTGGCAGAGGCAACCGAGGACTATCTGAGGTCGCTGCGCGCA
>JBKPEY010000102.1:0-4376 GCA_046744405.1 Actinomycetota bacterium | reverse complement strand
CTCGGGCTGTTCGACAATCCTTACGTCGACCCAGAGCAGGCTGATGCGGTGGTGGCCAACGACCGGTTCGCCGAGGCTGCCTGGGCCGCCCACCTCAAGTCTGTGGTGCTGATGAAGAATCACGACGGCACACTGCCGCTGCGGCGGGACTGGTTGGCCGGCAAGCGGGTCTACGTCGAGTTGTTCGAGTCTGATCTGCGGGTCGCCAAACTCGACGGACTGCGCGCGGATCTGGCCGCAGCGCATCCAGATATTTCCTTCACCACCGACTACGGCAACGCCGACGTGGCCGTGGTCTTCCTCAACCCGTTCACCGGGGACTATTTCCAGTCCACTGGGCTGCTGGACCTGGAATTCACGAGGCCACCAACGTCAATCTGGCGAAGATCAAACAGATCCGCGCTGCCGTGCCGCAGCTGGTGATCGGCCTGAACGTCATCCTGCCGTGGTTGCTCGGTAACGTCGAACCGCTCGCCGACGGGCTGGTCGCCGGATTCGACACCCGTACTGAAGCGTTGTTCGAGGTCATAGTCGGCAGCTTCGCGCCGAGTGGGCGGCTGCCACTGACCTTTCCCTGCGACTCCGACGCCATCGCCGTGGATGAGAACGGCATCTGCGCATCGCCCAATGATGTGCCCGGCCACGACAAAGAGACCTAGATGGCCGGTCGGCCGTACGTGTACGTCGACACAGACGGAAACAACTACCGGCTCGGGCACGGCCTGTCCTACCGCTGAGCGGGGCCTGGACCAGGATGGCGGCGTCGTCAAGCAGGGTCGGGCCCGGCGCGGGGTCCCCTC
This sequence comes from Actinomycetota bacterium, assembly GCA_046744405.1. GTDB lineage: Bacteria > Actinomycetota > Actinomycetes > Propionibacteriales > Propionibacteriaceae > Microlunatus. The sequence goes on along the minus strand of JBKPEY010000102.1, from coordinate 3,576 downwards.
AGCCTGAAGCGGGTCGCCGCCAAGAAAGGGTCAGGACATCCACGGCCACGGCATGCAGGGCGATGTCAGGCGTGACCGGCGAGGCGACCGATCTGCCTTGGTGCTGCGCAAGCTGGAGCGCACCCTCCCGGACGCGCTGCTGTACGCGTGGGTCAGCGGGGGCCGCCGCTAGAGCGGTGAGCAGGTCTGCCAGTTGCTGGGTCTGCTCGGCGAGCGCACCGCGGCAGCTGTCGTCGGCGGTCATGGCCGCGCGGGACAGCAGCAGGCAGCTGCCACCCAACAAGTCGAGCTGCCTCGCGTTCGCTGCCTCGGCGGTGACGGCCGCCCGGCGGCGCTGCCAGAGTAGGGAGTGCCGCGCCACCGCCGCGCTGGCCCGTACGGTGCGACCCAGCTCCGATAGCTGCACAGGCAGGTCACAGAGCCTCGCCAATGCCTGCTCCGCGAGCCTCGTGTCATGGTCACGCACGCCCTGCGCCGTCAGCCGCAGGCCCTCGGCCATTTCGTTTAGGGCGGCCACCTCGGCTCGCTGCACCAGGCGGACCGGGTCTGGCGTGAACACGACCTGACTGAACACCAGCGCTACGCCCGCACCAACCAGCGCATCCAGCAACCGATCGAGACCGCCCTCGCCGCCCGCAGTGGTCACGGTCAGGATCGCTGCTGAGGCGGCCTGTGCAGTGACTATCGGCGCTCGGTCTACCAACTGCGCCAGGAACATCGCCATGAACGTGGCGACCCCAAGCGCGGAGTAAACGGGACCGAGGAGCCAGAGACCACCTTCGCCGCAGATGATTCCCACCGCCACACCTATCAGCAGCCGAATCGCGTTGGTTCCCCGCTGCCCGAGAGAGGTGTTCAGCGCCACAACGGCGGCGATCGGGGCGAAGAACGGGATATGGTGCTGCATCACGCGGGTCGCTATCAGCCAGGCCAGCGTCGCCGCCAACGCCTGCTGGAGGAGCAGCCACGCGTCGGTGACCAGGTGGGGCAGTGTGGGCAGCAGCTTCCGTGCACGCATCTGCGCCACCTCGCTCTCAGCTCCGCAGCACGCAGGGGCGTCTTCGATCATGCCGTATTACGACGTCCCGAGGATTTCCCGTTCGGTCAGTCGGCGATGACTAGGCACTGTCGGCGACGCCTGTGTGCCCTGAGCTTGTCGAAGGGCACAGCGCACAGTACAAACAAAGCCCCACTGCTAAGTCGACGCTGATTTCACTGCGGTTTCCTGACCACAGTGTGTGAAAGGTTTTCATCTGCGTCGGTGCGCTGGTAGGTGGGATAGCCGAGGAGTATCGCTCACAGTTTGAAGGCTCTTCGAGGATTCGTGACGACAAGATCATGAATTGCCTCGACCGCCTCATCCTCGCTAAGCCGATGCTCAGCAATGAGTTGGGCAAGGAAGCCAGCATCGAGTCGTCGGGACATGTCATGCCGGGCTGGGATGGAACAGAAGGCGCGCGTGTCGTCGATGAAGCCCGACGTCTTGTCGATGCCCGAGGATTCAGTGATTGCGGCTCGGAAGCGGCGGATCGCTTCCGGAGCATCGATGAACCACCACGGAACCCCGGCGAAGACCGAGGGATAGAAGCCAGCGAGCGGGCCAATCTCCCGAGAGAAGACCGTCTCGTCAATCGTGAAGATAACTAGGTGGAAGTTGGGATGGGTGCCGTATCGGACCAGCATCGGACGGAGCGCTTCGGTGAATTCCACTTGCACGGGAATGTCGGTGCCAACATCGGGGCCGTACTTTTCAAATGTGGGCAAGTGGTGATTACGCAAGACCGCCGGATGCACGGTCATCACCAGGCCGTCATCGCAAGCCATTCGCGCCGTCTCTGAAAGCAGGTGACGTCGCAATGCTGTCGCTTCCTCTGAACCGACCTCTGATTTGCGAGCTGAATCGAAGATCCGCTCCGCCTCTGAGGACTCCAAAGAATCCGTCCGCGCATCGAAGTGGCTGTGGTCGGAGGAGACTGCCCCTTGATCCTTGAAGAATTGGCGGCGGTTCTCGAGCGCAGCGATGAACCCACCGTAGGTACCAGTGTCGATACCCAACACTTCCGCGAGTCGATCAAGATCGGCATTCCAGTCGGGCAAGCCGGGTTCCAAGTACTTGTCCGGTCGGAAGGTCGGAATCACGCGGCCCGACCAGGTGTCGTCTTCTCGCAAGAATTTGTGGGGAGCGAGGTCGTCGCAGGGGTCGTCGGTAGTGGCGAGCACTTCGATGTCGAACCTCTTGTAGAGCGCCCTCGGCTTGAACTCCTCGGAAGCAAGCCGCTCGGCGATCTGGTCATAGATTCGGTCTGCGGTTTCAGCGCTAGGTTGCACCCGCATCTCGAAGATGTCCGCAAGCTGCGTCTCCAGCCACAGTCGTACAGGCGTGCCGCGGTAGATGCTCCAGTGCGAGCACAAGATCTGAAAAGCCTCGCGAGACTGCTGCTCAGTCATCGACTCCTGGCCTACGCCGAGCTTGGCCAACTCGACGCCATGGGCATGCAGGAGCCGATTGACGTAATGATCAGGAGTGATTAGCAGCTTGGTCGGATCGGGGAAGGGGATGTCCTCCGCCAACCATTGAGGCGGCACGTGTCCGTGCGGGGAAATGATCGGCAGTTCTGCAACGGTCTCGTACAACTGCCGGGCGAGTCTACGTGTGCCCGGCTCGGCCGGGAATAAGCGATCAGGATGAAGCTCGAGTGTGGCGGCAGGGGACATAAGGCCATCCTGCTGAGTCCGGTCGATGTGTGACAACAGGGTTGCCGCTTGTTGCCGCACACTCATGCTCTTTGAATATGGGATTGGCCCGACACCGAGGGCGAAACTCCGCGATGGTCGCAAATTCGACTACCCTTGTCGGCTCTTGGGCGCGAAATGTCGGCCATGGTCGGAATTGAGGGTCGCGATATCAGCCTTTTTCGCTGCGTGCGATGGGCAGCGTGAGCCCGTATTTCAAGCCAAGGAGTCTTACGACCATGCACAATGCTGCGCCTAGCACCGGGAAAACCGGACTCGTGCTGCCGGCCTCCTCCCCGACGACAAGGACCGCGGCTCCCAGCATCGCCGGCACCGCGTATAGCCCCTCACGCAGAACGGTCGGGATCTCTCCGAGCAGCAGGTCACGCAACATCCCACCGCCGACCCCGGTGACCGTCCCGAGGAGCACGGCCTGCGCCGGGCCCAGCCCAAACTGCAGCGCCGTGGTCGCGCCGGTCACCGCGAAGAGGCTGAGGCCGATGGCGTCGAAGACCATCACGCTGCGCTCGAACCGCTCCAACACCGACCCGGCGAAGAAGCAGACCAATCCCGCCAGTCCCGCCGCCGCCAGGTAGCGCCAGTCCCGGACCGTCGCCGGTGGCGTGCCGATCAACAAGTCCCTAGTGACCCCGCCCGCCAATGCGACGACAGTGGCGAGCACCACGACACCGAGCAGATCCAGCCGAGCTCGTACCGCCGCCAAGCCGCCACTGATACCGAAGACGAACGTCCCCGCCAGATTGAGGACGAGGATAAGTGTGGGATTGAAGCCCGGCGGGACATCCATCACCGAGGAGCGTAACGGCAAGACCGGCGGCAGTA
>JBKPEY010000109.1:0-8081 GCA_046744405.1 Actinomycetota bacterium | reverse complement strand
GAGATCACCGTCGTGGGGACTGCGGGGGACGGTGATGCAGCGCTGGCGGTCATCAGGCGCGAGCGTCCAGATGTGGTCTTGATGGACATCCGAATGCCGGGCCGCGATGGGGTGAGCGCGACTGCCGCCATAACCGCGGATCCAACATTGAGCGGCACCCGCATCATTGTGCTGACCACATTCGATCTGGACGAGTACGTCCATGCGGCTCTGCGTTCAGGTGCCAGTGGTTTCCTACTCAAGGACGCCCAACCGGCCGAGCTACTGGCTGCGGTACACCTGGTCGCCCAGGGCGAGTCGGTGCTGGCCCCCGCCTTAGTACGGCGACTCATTGCCGCGTACGTGAAGACGCCGGCCACAGCAAGGAAGCCAGCGTGGCTGGACTCGCTGACGCCGCGGGAGGTCGAGGTCTTAGTGGCAGTCGGTCGCGGCCTAAGCAATGCCGAAATCGGTGCCGAGTTGTACATGTCTGCGGCTACCGCCAAAACCCACGTTGGCCGCCTGCTTACCAAGCTGGACGCGCGTGATCGCACTCATCTGGTCATTGCTGCCTACGAGTCCGGACTGATGGAGAGCGTCTAGAGCTCCGTGATCAGCTCCTGCAGCTCGTCATGGTTGAGTGCCATGCCTTGGAATGCCGCCAGGGTGTGCATCGGCATAGTGCCGATCACCTTGATCAACTCGGGATCCTGCAGCAACCGCATGTCGCGTTTGGCAAGCAGTTCGCGGCCGCGATCGTCCGCCAACCATTCGTGAAGTGTGGAGTCCGGGCCAAGCGGCAGAGACAGCCGCGGTGCCTCAATCGTGATCGTTTCGGTTGCCACCAGGTGACGTGAGGAGTTGCCAACGGCGATCATGAACTCGCCTGACTCGACCACCCACTGGCCAAAGCGCCGAGACCAGAAGGCGAACGCTCGCTCGTCTAGCTGGCAACTCACCTGCTGGCTCTCGCCCGGCTCAAGGTGCACTTTGACGAAGCCTTTCAACTCGCGAAGCGGCCGTGCAACCGATGCCTCCACATCTCCTACGTACACCTGCACGACTTCCTCGCCAGCCCGCTGTCCGGTGTTGGTCACCGATGCCGTCACCGTGACGGCAAGGTCGCCAGCTTCGACCGAACCTGCAACCGACACGTCCACATCTTCGATCTGGAAGGTTGTGTAAGACAGTCCGAAACCGAACGGGTAGCTCACGTGCTGGATCAGGCTGTCGTAAGCCCGATAGCCAATGAAGATCCCTTCGCCGTACTGGACGATTCCCTCCTCGCCCGGGAAGTTGAGGTAGGAGGAGTTGTCCTGCAGGCGTACCGGAATGGTCTCGGCTAACTTGCCGGAGGGATTAGCAACCCCCAGCAGAAGATCGACAGCGGCTCCACCGGCGGCCTGGCCGGAAAGCCAGCATTCCAAGATCGCCGCAACCTTGTCCTCCCACGTGGAGACCCGCACCACGCCGCCGTTGGCCAAGATCACGATCAGGCGATCATGCACTTCGGCAAGCCCATGGAGTAGTACCAACTGATTGGCGGGCAGATCGATGTGTGTTCGGTCGAAGCCCTCGGACTCGTCTTCACCGGGCAGGCCGAGGAAGACCAAGACGTGATCGGCTCCGCTGGCTAGCTGCACCGCCTCGCGCAACAGCTGCCCGTCGTCGTCGGTAGTCCCAATGCCGAAGCCGGCTGCGAATCTCACCTCTGCTCGACCCGCCAGCGCCGACTGCAACTCCTCGAGCGCGGCGTCGACTCGGGTCGGGTTGACCTGCGAGCTGCCGGCACCCTGGAACCGCGGCGTACGCGCGAATTCACCGATCACTGCAACCGTGCTGCCCTCTTGAGGTTGCAGGGGTAGTACCCTGCCGGCGTTCTTCAACAGCACTGCAGACTCATGAGCAGCGCGCCGGGCGAGCGCATGATGATCATCGGGGTCGAACGAGGCACCCCCGGCGAGGGCGGGCTGGGACCGATCAACCAGACGCAGCACCCGGCTCACCGCCTCATCGAGGATCGACTCATCAAGGGATCCGTTTTGTACCGCCTCGACGATCGCTGCGTCACTGACGCCAAGATTGGGCGGCATTTCAAGATCAAGGCCGCCACGCTGCGCTGCGACTCGATCATGGACCGCGCCCCAGTCGGAGACGACAAGGCCCTCGAAACCCCACTCCTCACGCAGCACCTCGGTCAGCAACCAGTGGTGCTCCGAGCAATAGGTTCCGTTGATCTTGTTGTAGGCACACATCACCGTCCACGGCTGTGTTGCCTTGACGACCCGCTCGAACGCCGGCAGATAGATCTCGCGCAGGGTCCGCTCGTCGACCTCCGCGCTGACCCGAAGCCGGTCATCTTCTTGATTGTTGGCTGCATAGTGCTTGAGGGAGGTACCGACTCCTTCACTTTGCGTGCCGTCCACCATTGCCATCCCAAGTTCACCCGCAAGCCAAGGATCTTCGGAGATGTACTCGAAGTTCCGTCCGCACAGTGGCGACCGCTTCATGTTGATTCCTGGGCCGAGCACGACCGAGACGCCCAACTTCTTGGCCTCCCGACCCAACGCCACGCCGACGGTCCGGAAGAGCTCGGGATTCCAGGAGGAAGCCAGCGCAGAGGCAGTCGGGAAGCACGTGGCTGGCGCGCTCGCCAGCAGGCCGACGTGATCACCTTGCTCTAGTTGGGTGCGCAGACCGTGCGGACCATCCGAGACCATGATCGCAGGGATGCCCAGTCGTTTCACCGGCGCGGTGTGCCAGAAGTCTGAGCCGACGCATAGTGACGCCTTCTCCTCCAGCGTCAGCTCTGAGAGTCGATTAGTGATGTCGGTTGGGGCAGTGGGCACGACAACTCCTCCCAAGGAATCGGTTCCGATGCCTAATCACACCATTTAGTCAACGGCCGTCGCTTTCGGCAACGCGCTGCACGCGAAGTATTCCTGCAGCGTTGAGCGTGACGACCCAGAGGAGCACGATGATGGCCACTTGGGCCCACTGTTGAGCCCCCATGTGGCCGGACAGCAGGTTCCGCACAGAAGCGAACGGCGTAAGCCATGCTTGGATCCCCTGAAGTCCAGGGACAGCGCCTGTGACGATCCAGAGCCCAAGCGGCACAACGACGTCCGCCGCGATAGCGAGGGCGCTTGAAGCCAGCAGCAAACCCCAGCCCGCGCCGATCAACTGTGCGATCAGTTGTACCAGCACGCTGCCGAGAATGATCATGCCGGTTGCTTCCCACCGCCCATCGCCAGGCGCTCGCGCCGCCGCACTGGTGGCGAGCACAGAGATCAGGACACCGCCGGATGCTGCCGTGACGGCGATGATCATGCTGGCCAGCAGTTTGGCAGCGATCAGTGCGCCACGTGACACGCCGTAGGTGGAGGTTGCCGACCTGGGCTGGAGCCCAAAGTCCTGCGTCATGAGTAGGACGCTGACGAATGGCAGGGGCAACGAGATTGCGCTCTGGGTGTAGAACGAGATGGTCGCGAAGGTGTGGTCGTCGGCCGGTCCAGTGAAAGCCACTAGTCCCGCACTGAGCACGCCCACAACACCGGAAGCGATCAGTAACCAGCGGCAAACACGTGTGCTGACAGATTTGCGTAGCTCAGAGACGATCACACGCGCCGGCGTCTTGACTCTCATGACCTTCATGGTGGGTCTGGGGCGCGGCCGAGGTAGTGGTGTCCGGTGGGTGCGGTGATCATGATGCTGTGGGGTGTGTGGAGGAGCCCGGCGTCGATGACGGTGATTTGCCAGCCGGGCATTTCGCGGGTGTAGTTGCAGCGTTCGCAGGCGCCGCGGCCGTTGGTGTAACTGGTGGTTCCGCCTTCGCTCTGACGGACGATGTGATCAATATGTCGAATGGGCGCACCACAGAAGGGACTCCGGCAAGTCTCCTGATCGCGGAGCCTGATGAGCTGAGTAAGCCAGCCCTCGAAACGGCGCTTATGCTGATCCGCTCCCACGATCGGACCGGACTTTCGTCTCATATCTGACGGCGCTGTGAACAGCCGGCGCCACCATTTACGTCCCTGGCTGGTGATCAGGATGTCGCGCGCCATGTCGGCAGGCAGCGGGCCATAGCCCGAGATAGTAGCTGGCTTTGGGCTCTTGGGATCTACCAGCGCCTCCAGCGGCATCATGACCTGCAGCTCCACATCGACATCGGCCGCTGCGGTTTGTCCGGTGAGGCGTTCCACCATAGTGTCGGCCATGATTTGATCCCGGGTACGCCCATCCCCACTAGCAACAGCACTGTCGGCATGCTTGCGGAGTGCGGCGTAACAGGCGACGCCCTGCTCCACCGGCAGATAGCCGCTGAGGAGCGCCATGGTGTCGGGTGCGGGTCGGATGCCAACTCGGCGATGCTTGCGCTCGGTACGGCCCCGCTTAACATAGCCGTCCCGGTCAGCCTCATAAGTGATCTTACGGATACAGGCGGCGGCTGCTTTGAATCCCATCCGGCATAAGCCAGCCGTGCTGAGTTGCTCATCGATCTTGCCGCGCTTGTCAGGATCAAGGTGCCGGGTTTCGCTCACCACGGTTTCGGCGACCCGCTCGTCGAGCACTCCATCAATGAGTTGGGCATACGTGTTGGGGAGTTCGAACCACAACGCTCGCGCGGTGCTCAACCGACGCGCCGCCGACGCTGGCGAGATCTGGCAGGCCAGCCCAATCTGTTCGGCGATGCCGCGGCCGATCGCCTCCGGATGGACCTTCGCCGCCATCTGCTCAGCCACCTGCGACTGCGCGAACCGGACCGATTCGGCCGCCTGCAGCGCCGCCGTGGCCGCCCGCAGCTTCTCTAGCCGGGCAATCCGATCAATCCGAGCCGCGTCCGAGGCCGGTGTGGCATCAGCCGCTGCGGCGGCGAAACTGTCCAGAATCTCATCAAGGTGCACCGTCAACGGATCCACCGGTGGCGGTCCGCCGCCCTCCAGCTCCCCGACTCCTGACATACCAAAACACTACGAAAGCCCACTGACAAAAACGCACAAACGTTCGAAAGCGCTCTGGTGTGATGACCTCACTCAGCGAAGTGTTAGGCGCCCCGGCGGCCGCGGACCTTTCGCCTTCCGAGGTTTTCGATCTTGGTAAGGACAGTCACCAACGGCGTACGGCCGGACCGTGCTTCCAGCCGTTCCCGAAGCATATGTACGACCGTCGTCGCGATTGGCACCGCGATGGCGAAGATCAGCCAAGTCCTCAACCGGGCGGTGATGAACATCCACATATCTACTTGCTCCCCTTCAGGCGTGTGTGGCTAACTACCCGAGGTTCGAGCTGGCAAACTTCGACGCCAACCGACCCGCGACGAGTCGGAGCTCAGCCTGGCTCCTGCGCCAGCTCACGGCTTCTTCGGATGACGGCGCGCGGCCGCTCTTTCTTTGGCGAGGATGACACGAGGGCATTCACCCAGCTCGCCGGGACGGAGTTGTCCAGTAGGACCGACTTGAGGAACAAAGTGGCGGGAATGGCCAGCAGTGCGCCGAGGGTTCCGAGCACGTAAGCCCAGAAGATCAGCGAGGCAAAGGCGACCGTCGCGCTAATGCCGACCGCGTCGCCGGTGAACCGCGGCTGGAGGATGATCTGCACGATGACGTTGATCGCTGTGTAAACCGCGACCACAGCGATCGCCGCTCCCAAGCCGCCGTCGAGTAGTGCGATCAACGCCGGCGGAATCACGCCCAAAATGAAGCCGATGTTGGGGATGTAGTTAGTGACGAAGGCCAGGACCCCCCAGGTGAGGTACAGCGGAACACCGATGATCATCAAGCCGATGACGTCGAGAACCGCGACAATGAACCCAAACACCGTCGTCACGATCCAGTACTTGCGCACCCGGCCGGCGAAGTTGGTCAAGCCGTCGGCGATGTGTGGGCGGGTCTCCCTGATCACCGCGAGCCGTTCGGGCATGCTTGCCGCGTCGAAGGCCAGAAAGATCACAAACGCGATGATCAGCAGCAGCAGCGAGAGGCCACCACTGAGACCGCTAAGCAGGGCTTGTGCCGGGCCTGCCAGGCTGCTGACTTGCACGGAGCCGGCCAACCGCTCAAGCTGGTCCTGCCCGAACCCCAACCTGCCAGCCACACCGACCAGATAGTTGAAGATCTCTCGGAATGCGTTGGCGTAGTCGGGCAGCTTGTCCACCAGCCGCACCACGGCAAATGCCACAGATCCCAGGATGATGGCTAGCAGCGCGTAGATCACCAACAACGACACCACACTGGCGAGCCACGAAGGCCACCGGCGTCGTGTCAGGAACCCACGCAGCGGAGCTACGGTGATCACCAGCGTGATCACCAGGAAGACCGGCCCAACGATATTGGCGGTGGCGCGTAGACCGGCGCCGATCACGATCAGTCCGGCCACCACCAAGATCGCGAAGAATGGTGGCCCGGGCCGCTGCCCCGCTTGCGGCATCGGGTCCGGACGGGCCTGCGCCTCCACAGCCTTACCTGTCATTGAGGCACTCCGATCCGCATCCTGCATCAACACCCGTGAACAGCGCTGGGGTACCCGCAGGGCATCACCCGAAACATCAGTCCCTGGTGGCCGCACCCGACTGTGTTGTACATCCCGGAGCTTTGAGGCCGTGCCTGAAGCCTCGGGCTAGAGGAAGCGCATCTCCGTCTCAGGCTCGTCTTCAGTCAGGCGATCACATGTCGGGCAGTACCACTTGACCTCCAGCGAAGTGCCGCACGCCGCGTGCACAGGCGCTTCGGCGACTCCATGCCGAGCACCCCAGTGCGCGAGCAGGCGTAGCGCTCCCGCGAGCTCCATGCCCTCAGCAGTTAGCTGGTACGTGGCTCGGGGCGGCCGCTCGATGTAAGGCCGTGACACCAGAAGCGCCTCGCGCTCAAGCCGCTTCAGACGCTCGGACAAGATGTTGGGCGCAATGCCCGGAATCTCCTCGAGCAGCTCATTGAACCGTCGAGGTCCGGCGAGCAGCGCCTGTACAACCAGCAGAGTCCACCGATCTCCAACACGGACAAGTGCCGCGGCTAGAGAGGATGCCGCGGGATCACGCGCAGAGGATTCCTGGTCGGCCATAAGACCCACCGTATCCATATTTGATTGCTCCGCTCGCTGTGCTCGCTCCGCGCGGATCGCGCTTTGTCGCCGCCTACTTCGTCGTCACTCGGAGACGAAAAGCGTGTCCCCTCCCTCCTCCTCAGCACGGCGGCGCGCGATCCGTGTTCATTGCTCCGCTCGGCACGGTAGCGCGGAGCATGACTAAGTAGTAAATTGCAAGTTACTACTAACTCAAAGGAAGTGTCATGGGCGTACTAGACGAAATCCAGGAAGAGATCCAGCGCGTGGCTGATCAGGTCAGCGACGCGGTCGTCGGCATTGGGCAGCGTTGGGGCGTCGGCTCCGGCGTGATCATCGGCAAGGATCAGGTGCTGACCAACGCGCACAACGTCCGCGCGGAGGAGGTAACCGTCACATTCCACGACGGTCGCACCACAACAGGTCAGGTCCGCGGAGAGGATGTCGATGGTGACCTGGCTGTCATCGCGGTCGATACCGGAGATTCGACAGCAATCGAATGGACGACTGATGGATCTCCAGCAGTAGGCACGCCCGTCTTTGCGCTATCAAATCCAGGTGGCCGAGGACTCCGCGTCACTTTGGGCTTCGTTACTGGCCTTGAGCGGAGCTTCCGCGGGCCGCGTGGACGCCGGATCACCGGGAGTATTGAGCACGACGCTCCACTTCTTCCGGGCTCCTCGGGCGGCCCGATCGTCAGTGCCGAGGGACGGCTGCTCGGGCTGAACACCAACCGTCTCGGCGAGGGTTTCTATCTGGCGATTCCCGCTGACGAGCCGCTGAAGACTCGAGTGGACGGACTGGCCCGAGGTGAGTCGAAGGGATGGGTCCGGCTCGGTATTGGCGTGGCACCGCCGCACATCGCTCGACGGATGCGGCGCGCCGTCGGTCTGCCAGATGCTGAGGGCCTGCTGGTACGCCATGTGGAGGACAACAGCCCAGCCTCTCGGGCCGGTTTGGCAGAGGGTGACTTGATCGTGCAGGCGGCGGGCCGCCCGGTTCAGGGCATGGATGATCTTTTCGAGGCCCTCGCCACGGCCGACGAC
>JBKPEY010000630.1:0-3381 GCA_046744405.1 Actinomycetota bacterium | reverse complement strand
CGGTACCAGCTCGATACCGTTGCCAAGATCGACCGCACCACCAGTCGGCGGTTTCGATGATTCGGTGGGTGATGACTGAGGTGTCGGCTGACCGGTCGGCTCAGGAGTCGGCTCCTCTGTCGGCGGCACCGGCTGGCTCGGCGTGATAGTGACATCCGGCTGATTAGTGCCGCCGCGAGTCAACACCATGATGATGCCGCCGACCGCAGCCAAAAGCACGATCGCTGCCGCCACGATCGCGATGATCATTACCGGGCTCTTCTTGCGCGGTGCAGCGGGCCCGCCTGGGGCGACACTCCCAGGCCCTTGAGGGCCAAAGGCCCCTGGCTGCTGCTGAGGCGGATATCCGGGCGGCGGCTGCGGCGGATATCCACCCTGCGGAGGATAACCGGGTTGCTGTGGTGGGAAGCCGCCTGGCTGCTGTGGTGGATAGCCGCCCGGCTGCTGAGGCGGGAAGCCACCTGGCTGCTGTGGTGGATAGCCGCCCGGCGGCTGAGGCTGCGGCGGATATCCTCCCGGCCTTGGAGGTGGCCCCTGAGGTGGCCCTTGAGGTGGGTAGCCGCCACCCTGCTGACCCCCCAATCCCTGACTCCACTGCCCCGGATCCTGCGTCATGGCCGGCCCTCCTCCTCGTCGTAGAACCGGTCTCGGGCCTCGTCCGCCTTCACGCTCTCTTCATGAACCGTCGTACTGTCTGCGGACGGCGGAGTTTCATGAGCAGTAGGCGCCGCCTGCTCACCTGTTACCGGGGTGTCAAAGCCCGGAATGATGGATTCGTCAGGTCCGGCCGCTCTGAGAACTGCCCCCACCTTGGGCCTGGCCGCCTTGGGTTGCACCCGTACGGCGGTTCCGCAGGCATTGCAGAAGGCGGCATGCTCGAGCAGCGGCATTTCGCATTGCGCGCAGAACTGGAGTCCCCCGGTCGGCCCGACGCCGCCGGCTCGCGCAGAGCGCTCCAACGCAGCCTCCATCAGACCGCTATGCAGCACATTTCGGACCCGCAAGATCAAGATCGCCAAGATGATCAAGCCCCAGAAAATGCTCAAGATCACCCCGAGCGTGGCATCGCCGACGAAGGAGAACAAATATGTGCCGGCCTGATAGGCGGCGTTGGCCAAGATGGCTTCGCCAACTCCGCGGAAATAGCGCGGCGTAAAGCCGTCGTAGCCCCGGCCTAAGCCAGAGAACTCGGCAACAGCGATGCCACTGGCCGTACCGATGATCAGCGGTTTGACAAAGCCTTCCAGGAAGATCAGCGACACCCATAGGCCTGGGTCCTGACCCTGCAGGCCACCGGTCAACAGATCCCAGTGACGAGTGAGAGTGTCGAAGCAGGCATAGGAGACTCCACTGATGACGCCAAGAGTCAGCCCGTCCATCAAATCGTCGAACTCCGGGCGCATCGCGAGTATGACTGGACCGACCTGACGGATCACTTCTCCGACGATTGGCACTGCGACCGCCACCAGCAGGAATGTGCCTACAGTCGGAGCGGCAGTCAGTGAGCCCTCGTACGTGGTGGTTCCATAGGGCACCGGTCCGCGGAGGTAGGTCCACAGGATGGTGAAACCTACGGTGAGCGCGCCGGTCAGTAAGAAGGCCAGCCCGGTGACGAGGATCGGCTCGTCCTCCCACATGTTCACGTCGTAGAGATAGACGATGTAGACGACCGGCACCGCAAAGGCGGCCACCAGGACAGCGATCGGCATCGCGCCGAAGATCGCCGCAATCAGCGCTACGACGAGAGCGATTGCGAGCGCAATCCGATAGGTCTGCGGGCGCTGGCCCGCGCCCAGCGGCATGATCGATGAAATCAGCGCAAAAGAAGCGACTGGCTCGTCGGGCCTTGCGGCAAACGACCTTCTTCGGGCGAAGTCCGCCGAACGCTGATCCTGCCCACAGACGTGGCAGAAGTGTGCAACTTCGGGAAGCTCAGCCCGACACCGTGGGCATTCCAACCTGACCTCCTTGAACCTGCCAGCTGACGAGTAGACCTGCCATCGACATGCCTCTCGGCTCAAGGATCTGACCCGACGACCCCGAGCACTGCGAGTATGTCATTGCCTGGCATTGGTCGAAGTCAGTACGGCCCAGAGCGCATCGATCTGACCCTGCAGTTCAGCCAGGCTTCCGCTGTTGTTCAGGACTACATCAGCCGCGATCCTGCGATCTTCCCTACCGGCCTGAGCGGCAATCCTCGACTCGGCCTCCGCGCGACTGAAGCCGTTGCGCGCCATCAATCTTTGGATCTGTGTTTCATGATCAACATCGACATTGACGACAAGATCGAAGTCCTCCTGCTGGCCGGTCTCGACCAGCAAGGGAATGACATGAACAACAACTGCAGCAGAACCAGCGGCCTGCTCCAATTCCAGGGATCGCGCCCGGACTGCCGGATGCACGATCCGCTCCAGATCTCGGCGCGCGACCGGATCAGCAAAGACAATCTCGGCAAGGCGTGCTCGATTGAGCCGGCCGTCGATCAGCACCTGCGTGCCGAATCGATCGAGAACTGCCGCCAAGCCCGGAGTTCCTGGCTCGACGACCTCCCGCGCGAGAACGTCTGCATCGATGACCATCGCACCGCGTGCCGCCAACTCAGCCGCGACCAAGCTTTTGCCAGACGCGATGCCGCCGGTTAGGCCGACCCGTACCATTTTGATTGCCTCGCTCGCTCTGCTCGCTCGGCGCGGATCGCGCTTCAATGCCGCTGCCTTCCTCGCTCACTCGCAGCCAGCACTCATCCCTGGCGCGGACGACATCCAGGAACTGGCTACTCGCTCGCTCGTCCAGGACAGCGGCGCGCGATCCGATCTCCGCTCAAGGCTGCGAAGGCCGGACGCGCCACGCTCAGCTGCCGCCGGTGAGCTTTTGACGAAGCGCCTGCAGGGCTTCATCAGAGGCCAATGACCCCTCCGAAGCGCCTGGAGTCGGGGCCGGCGTGGCATCGGAGGAGTAGCTGGAAGGTGACGGCGGGGCAGCACCATCGGCGTCCTCGACCTGCTTCTTGTGTGCTTCCCAGCGAGCATGCGCCTCGGCGTATTGCTGCTCCCAGGCCGCCCGCTGGTCCTCATAGCCTTCTAGCCACTCACCGGTCTCCGGATCAAAGCCTTCCGGATACAGGTAGTTGCCCTGCTCATCGTAAGAGGCAGCCATGCCGTACAGCGTCGGGTCGAAGTCGTCGGCCGTCGCGTCCACGCCCTCGTTCGCCTGCTTCAGCGACAACGAGATCCGCCGGCGGTCCAGATCGATGTCGATGATCTTGACCATGACATCGTCGTTGACCTGGACGACCTGTTCGGGAATCTCGACATGCCGCTCGGCCAGCTCCGAGACGTGCACCAAACCCTCGATGCCCTCCTCTACCCGGACGAAGGCACC
>JBKPEY010000117.1:0-1946 GCA_046744405.1 Actinomycetota bacterium | reverse complement strand
TCCGCTGACGGCACTCTGATCGACTACGACGCGTACGGCTCCGGCCCTCCTGTCATCCTGATCGGCGGCGCCAGCCAGTACCGCGCAATCGATTCACGGACCACCGAGATCGCCAAACACCTAGCAGAGGAGGGCTTTACGGCAGTCGACTATGACCGGCGCGGCCGTGGCCGCTCAGGCGATACCCCACCCTGGTCGCTCGATCGGGAGGTCGAGGACCTCGCCGCCCTCATCGAAGCTACTGGCGTTCCCGCGCTTTACACCAGCTCCTCCGGCGCAGGCGTCGCGCTTGCCGCGGTCACCTCCGGCATCCCAGTCTCGGCGCTCGCCCTCTACGAGCCGCCATATTTCGCCGGTTCGGATGGCCGTGAGCACATTGCCGCGCTCCAGCGAATGCTGGAGGAGGGCGAGTACGACAAAGCCACTCGCTACAACATGACTGCGATCATCGGATTGCCAGGCGAAGCGGTTGACCAGATGGTCGAGGCGCCGTGGTGGCCGGGCCTGGTTGCGGTCGCGCCCACGCTGGTCTATGACCACCAGGCCTCGCACGACATCGAGACCGATCCGGATTGGCATGCCCGATGGGCCCGGATCACCGTACCTACAGTCGTCTACTCGGGCGATCAGACATTCCCCGGTTTACCCGAGGCCGCCGACGCCGTCGCGGCTGCTCTCTCGAACGCCCAGCGGCGCGTGCTCGCAGGTCAAGACCACGGGCCAGCGCCTGAAGTGATCGTCCCTGAGCTAGTCAGATTTCTGCGTTCGGCCGGGTAACCGAATCAGTGCCAGGTTTAGGCGGGATGGCTGCTCATCCACTGCTCGGCGCGGTGCCGCGACGCCCTCGAGAGCCACGCATCCTGGACGATTTCCTGCAGCTCCGCCAAGGACAGCTCGCCCAGGCGGCTGGCCCGCACGAGCACCGACGGATGCCCGTCGAAGTGGGCGGTGGAAAAGAACGGTGTCGACTCGTCTTGGATCAGAGCCTGCTTCTCGGCCTCGTCGGCAACCCAGAACACGATGACGTCGCTATAGCGCTCGCCGTTGTCGGGGTCGATCGCGTCGGGTCGAGGGTTTCGAAAGAAGACGAACGACTTGCCGCCCACCTGGTAGACCGGGTTGTCTTTCGTACCGCCGACGACTGTCACGTGCGGCATCGCCATGGCGAGCTTGTGTACGTCCTCGACGCGTGCGGTGCGAGTTCGGTCTGGCATTCAAGCAGCGTATGCCGATGAGAATTGCAGGCGGGTGACGTCTGCCTAGGTCAAGACTTACGACATGGACGGGAGAGAACTGCCATGAGGTTGGGCGTACACCTTCCGGTCGCGGGCAAAGGCGCCTCACCGGAGACCATCCTGCAGGTAGCGGTGGAGGCGGAACGCATCGGATTGGACTCGGTATGGTCGTGGGAGCGGCTGATGCGGCCTACGGTGCCGATCCCGCTCGGCGGAGCCGGCGGACCGGTCATGGATGCACCCGAGATGTTCGGCATTGTGTACGACCCGATCGAGACACTCGCCTACGTGGCCGCCCAAACCAGCCGGATCACCCTCGGTACCAGCGTGCTCGACGCACTCTTCCAAAGCCCGATCATCCTCGCGCGCAGGCTCGCGACGCTCGACCAGTTCAGCGATGGTCGGCTCATCGTCGGGATCGGCCAGGGCTGGATGGAGCAGGAGTTCCAGGCCGCGGGCGTCTCGATGAAGCGGCGCGGTGCAGGGTTCGAGGAACACATCCTGGCCATGCGAGCCGTCTGGGGTCCGGATCCTGTCAGCTTCGAGGGCCGTTTCTACCGCATCCCGGAGGCCGACATCGGCCCAAAGCCGGTACGGCCGGGCGGCCCTCGACTGATGGCAGGCGCTGGCTCACCTGTCGCGGCTGAACGCGCTGGGCGGCTCGGTGTCGGACTGACGTTGGTGATCTTCGACTGGGACACGATCCGGGAC
>JBKPEY010000458.1:0-4935 GCA_046744405.1 Actinomycetota bacterium | reverse complement strand
GACGATTGGACTGTCGGCCTGCTGGTGATCGCTGACCGTTATCGACTCTTGGGCGTCGGCTCGTCAGTGCTCCGGTGGCTTGAGACAGAGGCCGTTGACCGGGGAAGCTCCACGGTCCGCGGGCTGGTTCGTCGAACCAATGCAGGAGGCATCGACTTTGCGCGGCGCTGCGGATATACAGTTCACGACGTTCCCCACCAGCCCGACCATCAGCTGGCCGCAAAGTCACTTTGACACCAGCCCCGCGGCGTATGGCCCCCATAATTGCCCGCTCCGGCTATCTGATGAAGAGATGCTTCATGTCGCTTCGATTCCTGGCGTTGTGCTTCGCGGCAAACGACCCCCTGCGCCTGGCCCGCTTCTGGGGCGCAGCAGCACACGGTAGATCGGGCGCAGCCGGTGGCACCCAAGACGAGGATGAACCGACTGCCCTTCGACGTGGTCGCCACCCATGCCGATCTGAACGAGGAGTCGCTCAGCTGGTCTCCCTGGGCGCAAGCCGCCTCGACACGGGCGGGGCCGGGGTCGGCCGGGTCATGTTGGCCGACCCGGACGGTAAACGAGTTTTGTGCGCTGAGTTCCGAGTGACGCGGATCGCATAGAGCCTAGAGCTTCACCAGAGGCCGGGCCTATCATCAGCTCGTGGGGACGACCCCGGCTCACGGCCTCGTTGTCGCCGGTCGGGAGGCGGTGCTTGCTGGCGACTTCGACGCTGCATCGCGCTACTTGGAGGCGGCGCTGGCCATCGAGCCCAGTCCTGAGGCCCATGACGCTCTCGCCTACCTCGGGTATGTGAACGACGATTTCGAGGAGGCCCGGCGGCTGTGGGAGCTGGCATACCACGGATACCTGGCGGTTGGCGACCTACGCGGTGCCGGGCTTGCCGCGGTACACCTCGCAGGCACCCTGTACGACGGGTTCCTCGATGAGCAGGGGTCGCGTGAATGGCTCGGGGGTGCCGGCGAGCTGCTGAACCAAGTGGGGCGTTGCGTCGAACGCGGATACTTCGCTCTGGCGCTCGTCGCGTGTCACGTGCGCGACGCCCACGCCCTTGAGCAGAGCGCTGTAGTGGCTCTCGAGCTGGCCCTGGAGTTCGGCGACCCCAACCTTGAGGCACGCGCCCGTGCCGATCGCGGAGTCGCGCTCATTAACCAGGGCCGCATCGCGGACGGGTTCCACCAGCTCGACGACGCGATGGCTGCCATCGTCACCGGCACCGTCTCGCCGCTGTCAAGTGGCCCAATTTTCTGCGCGATGCTCACGGCATGCGAACGCACCGGCGACCTCAAGCGAGCCGAAGACTGGAGCCGGACGGCCCGCCTCCATCTCGAGCGGACGTGCGGGAACAAGGTTCCGATCCTGCACTCGCACTGTCGTACGGCGTACGGCGTGGTGCTGTGCGACACCGGTCGCTGGACCGAGGCAGAGGTTGAGATCCTGCACGCCTTTGGTCCGAGCGCCACCAAGGCGGTGTCTAAGCAGGCCGACGCGGCCGGAGCGCTCGCGCGGCTTCGGCTGATGCAGGGACGGCTCGACGAGGTGTTCGACCTGCTCGCGCCGTACGCAGGCCACTTCGAGGTGTGCGAGCAGCTGGCTCGGTTGCACCTGCTGCGCGAGGAGCCGGACCTGGCTGCCGCCGTACTGAATCGGGGACTGCATGATCTCGTCGGTGACCGACTCCGGGCAGGGCGGCTACTGGAGCTGCTCGTCGAGGTCGAGCTGGCACGCGACAATCTCAACGGTGCCGAGCTGGCGCTCGAGCGGCTGGAGGCGTGTGCGATGGCATCCGAGAGCCCGGTGCTTCGAGCCGCAGTGAGTCTGTCCGAAGGCCGGATCTCGATGTACCGCTCGCAGTGGGAGAGTGCAGTGGCCGCTCTCAACGAGGCCCTAAACATCCTCGGCACCGAGGAGCGGCCGATCATGGCCGGTCGGATCCGGCTCGAGCTCGCGACTGCACTCGCGCACACGGCGGATGACATGGCGGCCTTGGACCAGGCACGCAACGCGCTGGCAATCTTCGAGCGGCTCGGCGCCCGTCGCGATGCGGAGAAGGCGGCTGCCCTGCTCGACGGCCTCGGAGTCTCGAGAAGCTGACGCCATGCCGCGGGAGTTCGAGCCTGATGTCGAGCCCTTTGAGCTGATCATCATTGGTTCCGGTCCCGCCGGCGAGAAGGCCGCTGCGAAGGCGGCGTACTTAGGCAAGCGCATCGCCCTCGTCGAACGTTCCCAGCGGTCGGTCGGTGGCGTGGCCGTCACCAGGGTTGGGATGGTCCCAACCAAGACCTTGCGGGAGTCCGCGCTCTATCTGACGGGCTTCCGAAAGCGCGAGATTTACGGCGTATCGGTGCAACTGGAGCCGTCCGCGATCCACAACCAACTGAGCCAGCGCACCGACGACGTCAGCGGGTCCATGAGCAAGGCGGTCAGGGAGAACGTCGCCCGCCAGCAAGTCGAGCTCATTGTCGGAACCGCCAGGCTCCGGCCGGACCGCCACGTGGTCGTCGAGACACCCCGCGGCTTCCGGAGGGTGCTTCGTGGCGAAGCCGTGTTAATCGCGACTGGATCCCGGCCGTTCCACCCGCCCGGAATCCCCTTCGACGACCCGGACGTCTTCGACAGTGAGCGTGTGCTCGAGATCGGGTCCACGCCTGCGAGTGTCGTGATCGTCGGCGGCGGCGCGATCGGCTGCGAACACGCGTCGATCTTCACCGCGCTCGGCGCGAACCTGACCTTGATCGACGGCGCCGACCGATTGCTCGGCTACGTCGACGCCGAACTCGCCCGCGATCTGGGCAGGATTTTCGAGGCAATGGGCATGGCTGTCCGTCTCGGCGTACGGATTGACAAGGTCACGCGTGACTCGAACGGGCTGGTCGTTGCGCTCGACGACGGCAGCGAAGTCCGTCCGGAGAAGTTGTTATTCGCATCGGGACGCTCGGGCAACACCGAAGGACTGGGGCTCGAGGAGGCCGGCGTCGAGGTCGACTCTCGCGGTCGCATCGTCGTTGATGACCGCTACCGGACGACCGCTGCGGGTATCTACGCCGCCGGAGACGTCATCGGGCCTCCCGCGCTGGCCTCCGCGGCGATGGAACAGGGACGCATCGCGGTGTGCGACGCGTTTGGCGTCCCGGGCAACGAAGTCGACGCCGTCATCCCGACCGGCGTCTACTCGATTCCTGAGATCGCCGGCGTTGGACTCACCGAGCAGGAAGCGGCGCGGCAAGGCATCGACTACGAGATCGGGCGCGGACGCTTTTCCTCCAACGCGCGCGGGAACATCTCCGGGGCGACCGAGGGGCTGGTCAAACTGGTGTTCCGCCGAGACGACCGGACCGTGATCGGCGCTCACATCTTGGGCGAGGTTGCTAGCGAGCTCATCCACATCGGCCAGTCGGCGATCCACCACCGGGACACGATCGAGTACTTCCTCGATACGACATTCAACGTGCCGACGTACGCGGAGGCCTACAAGGACGCCGCGTACGACGGGATTCAGCGGCTCGCAGCAACCTCGACCTCGGAGGCACTCCTCCGGTCGTGACAGGTCCCCTACGACTGGTTACTCGATCCGCAGGGCCGTCATAACGCCGTCGCGAATCGGCACGATGCTGCCCACGTACCGGGTGTCCTCAGCGACCAGCCGGTTGTGCTCCTGGATGAAGGCCGTCGCGCTGTCCTCCGGGTCGGCTTGGGTTGCCACCCGCCCACTCCAGATCGTGTTGTCACACAGCCACAGGCCACCGACGCGGATGCGGTCGCGCGCCGCGCGCCAGCAGTCCGGGTAACCGTCCTTGTCGACATCGCAATACACGACGTCGAAGTCGCCAGCTTCCTCTGCGAACCCATGGAGGGCATCCCCGACCCGATAGCGCACCCGATCCCATACTCCTGCCGTGCTGAGGTACTCCTCGGCAAGCCTCGCGTTCTCCGGATCACCGTCGGTGCATATCACTTCGCCGTCCGGCCCAACTGCCCGGCCGAACCAGTACGCCGAATATCCATATCCCGACCCGAGCTCCATGACCCGGCGGGCGCCGACGGCCCGCGCCGCAAGCTCGAGGAAGCGACCGGTTGCCCTTCCGACGATCGGAAATCGGTTCTCAGCTGCCCGCGCCTCCATCTCGACCAGAACCGGATCCTCATGTTCGGTCTTGGCCAAGTCGGTCAGATAACTCTCGACCGCGTCGTCCATCCACCCGCTCACGCCGGGACTCTAGCGCGGGGTGACGGCTGAGGGTCAGCCTCAGCTGCCCTGGGTGGCATGCGTAGCGTCATGATCACAATCAAGATGGCGGAGATCGCGATGGCTGCGACTGTGAGGTACCCGGTACCCGGAGGCTCGTCCCAGTCGCGCTCGCTGAAGCCGACCATGATCATGTACTGGAGCATCTGATGGAAGATGCCGAAGGCTGTGGTGCCCCACACCGCCAGCGCAAGGCGAAGGAAGCGACGGCGAGTGCGCACTTCCGGCTGCCAGGCCCAGACCACGGCCAACGCAACGAGAGCAGACCACCCGACGGCCACCGGCAGCATCGTCAGGAGAGCGTGTTCTTCTCCTCCTTCAGCGTCGCCGATCGTCACCGCCATGGCTAGAGCCAGAGCAACTGTGCCAAGACCTGGAAGAGCCGCAACCGCCTTGGTCCGCAGCCGCCATCGAAGGCCGAGGACGAGCGTCAGCCAGGCCAATCCGGCAAGCGCCATGGCAAGCATGAGAAGCTCCGACGTCCACGGGGCCTGTCCGGAGATATCCCCGTCCATTCGGGCCTCACACGCCTGCATCGCCGCCTTGACGGCAGGATCAAGCTTTTCGTACTCCTCATAAGTGCGTCCGTCTCCGGAGAAGGGCTGGAGGAGGGTGCCTTCCAACATGCTCCCGCGGCACGGCAGCCAGTACAGGTAGGTCGACCAGGCCGCGGCGACGGCCGAGACCAG
>JBKPEY010000086.1:0-3933 GCA_046744405.1 Actinomycetota bacterium | reverse complement strand
TAAACACAGTAGGCTGACAAAGTGACCATCGCTCCCGAAGGCCGCAGGCTGCTGCGTTTAGAAGTTCGCAACGCCAGCACCCCGATAGAGAAGAAGCCGTCGTGGATCAGGAGGACGGCTCGGATGGGGCCGGAGTATCGCGAGCTTCAGGAGCTGGTGAAAAGCCAAGGTTTGCATACCGTCTGCCAAGAGGCGGGATGTCCCAACATCTTCGAGTGCTGGGAAGACCGCGAAGCCACCTTCCTCATCGGGGGCGATGTCTGCACCCGGCGCTGCGATTTTTGCCAGATCGACACCGGCAAGCCCGCCGCATTCGACGCAAGCGAACCCCTTCGGGTCGCTGATTCGGTACGCAAGATGGGTCTTCGCTATGCCACTGTCACCGGTGTCTGTCGCGATGATCTTCCAGATGAGGGTGCGTGGCTCTACGCCGAAACCATCCGCAAGATTCACCAGATCAACCCCGATACCGGCGTTGAGATGTTGGCACCCGACTTCTCCGGCAATCCGGAGTATCTGCATCAGATTTTCGAAACCGAACCTGAGGTTTTCGCACATAACGTGGAGACGGTCCCGCGGATCTTCAAGCGGATTCGTCCTGGCTTCCGTTACGAGCGTTCCCTGGATGTACTGCGAGCGTCACGGGCGGCCGGTCTCATCACCAAGTCCAATCTCATTCTTGGAATGGGCGAGACCGGTTCGGAGATCAGCGAAACACTCAAGGATCTGTACGACGCCGGAGTCGAGATTGTCACGATCACGCAGTACCTCCGCCCGTCGCCGCGACATCATCCGGTGGACCGCTGGGTCAAGCCCGAAGAATTTGTCCAACTTGCCGACGAGGCAACCGCAATCGGCTTCGCTGGTGTCATGAGCGGTCCCCTCGTACGCTCCTCCTATCGTGCAGGTCGGCTTTATCGCCAGGCGATCCAAAACCGCCAAGCCTTACCGAACCATGCTTCAGTGGTCTAGCACAGCTGGTCTAGGACAGCGGCACACAATCGCGACCGGAAAGTGAGTAGCAATGGCCGACGCGGCCGCCAGAAACGCTAAGAGCGGCGCCAAGGACTCCAAGGCTGCAGCCAAAGACGCCAAGGCTCAGGCCAAGTCCGCCAAGAAGGCAGAGAAAGCGCGCAAGAAGGCAAGCAACGACCCGAAGGACATGGGCCGGATTCGTCAGATCGTTCGGGCGTACCAGGTCACCCATGAACACGACCGAGCTCTTCCCTACATCCTGCTGGGCGCCTTCTTGCTGCCAATCGTGCTTGGCGTCATCGTTGGCCTGCTCTGGGGGCACATATTCAACCTGACGTTCATCGGCATCATGCTTGGGCTTCTGGCCGCGATGTTCATGCTGGTTCGACGGGCAAAGCGAGCCACCTACAAGCGCTACGCCGGACAGACCGGCTCCGCCGAAGTAGCCCTCCAGATGCTGCCCAAGAAGTGGGTCTCCACCCCCGGCATTGCGGCGAATCGCAGCCGTGATGTCGTGCATCGCACTCTTGGCCCTGGTGGATTGGTGTTGATCGGTGAGGGTGAATCTGGCCGGGTTCGGCAGCTTCTTGCCAGCGAGGTCAAGAAGCACGAAAGGGTCGCGTACGGGATTACCGTGACAACGATCATCATGGGCGACAAGGAGGGCCAGGTACCGCTGGAGAAGCTCACCGACCACATTCGCAAACTGCCCAAGGTGCTTCAGCCCTACCAGATCACCGACATCAAGCAGCGGCTGCGCGCCTTGGACGCGCTACGCCCGCCGGTGCCTCTTCCCAAGGGCCCGATGCCGACAAGCCCACGTCAGGTGAAGGGCGCCCGCCAGGCCATGCGTGGTCGCTGATCAGGCACCTCACAACGCGTACCTAAAGACCTTCTGCAGCGCCTCATTTGATCAATGGGCAACCTGATCAACGCCGAACGCGTCAGGATGAGTTACGGCACTCGTACCCTCCTCGACGGAGTCAGCCTCGGGCTCGACCGCGGCGAGGTCGTTGGGATTGTGGGTCGCAACGGAGCCGGCAAGACCACTCTGCTGCAGATCCTGGCCGGGAGAATCACACCCGACACCGGCCGAATAACGCACACCAGCCAGCTATCGATCGGATTTCTGCATCAGGTCGACGAGCTCACGGTTGGCGCGTCCGTACGCGGTCTCATCGTCGGCGGCGCGCCGGACCATGTTTGGGCTGCCGATCGCGAAAGACGAACGATTGTTGATCATCTGCTGGCTGATGTCGATCTTGACGCACAGATCAGTACGTTGAGTGGTGGGGAGCGTCGCCGAGTCGGGCTCGTGCAACTGCTGCTCGCCGATCATGACCTGCTGATCTTAGATGAGCCAACGAACCATCTCGACGTGGAGGCGATCGACTGGTTGGCAACCCACTTGAATGATCTTCGGGCAGCTGAAGTTGCCATGTTGATCGTCAGTCACGACCGCTGGTTTTTGGATGCGGTCTGCAGTCGCATCTGGGAAGTGCACGATGGCCGAGTCGACGCGTACGAGGGCGGGTATGCGGCGTACGTGCTGGCCCGCACGGAACGCGAACGCAGGGCCGCTGTGATCGCCGCCCAGCACAAGAACCTGCTTCGCAAGGAACTGGCCTGGCTACGCCGCGGGCCGCCGGCGCGTACCTCGAAGCCGAAGTTCCGACTGGACGCGGCCGCAGCGCTCATCGCAGACGAGCCCGAGCCGCGCGATCGGCTGCAGTTGCAACGGTTCGCCACTGCCCGATTGGGCAAGGACGTTTTCGATCTTGATCGGGTGGGCGTCACGATCGGTGACCGTCCCTTGCTTCAGGAGATCTCCTGGTCCATTGGCCCAGGGATGCGGATCGGCGTAATCGGTGTCAACGGATCGGGCAAGACGACGCTGTTACGACTGCTGGCTGGTGACCTGCCGCCGGATGCCGGCACGATCAAACGCGGCAAGACGCTGCGCATCGGATACCTGAGCCAGGCTCTGGACGAGGTAGACGGCAGCGAACGCGTGCTCGAGTCGATCGATCGGCTACGTCGACAGGCTCGCCTTGCCACAGGTGCGGAGGCCAGCGCCCGTTCGCTGCTGGAGGACTTCGGGTTCACCGGTGACAGGCTGACTACCAGGCTGGATGACCTGTCTGGCGGTGAACGACGGCGGCTCCAGATTCTCCGCGTGCTGCTGGACGAGCCGAACGTGCTGCTGCTGGACGAGCCCACCAATGACCTCGATATCGATACCTTGACTGTGATTGAGGATTACCTTGATCGCTGGTCTGGCACCTTTCTCGTGGTCACCCATGATCGCTACTTCTTAGAACGGGTTTGCGATGTCAGCTATGCGCTGATCGGAGATGGCTCGTGCGTCCTGCTTCCCGGCGGTGTTGATCAATATCTGAACTTACGCCGTGAGGGGCCACCAGAAATCCCACCCGGCAAGGCCTCAGTGAAGAGCCAGCCGGCTAGCACGAGCGCCACGGCGCGGCAGGCGAAGAAGGACCTTGCTCGCCTGGAACAACAAATAGCTCGTCTTGATCGACAACTCGGGCAGCTCCATGAACAAATGGCTGCCGTGGCAAGCGACTATCAACGGCTGGCCGCGCTGCAACGTGAAATCGAGTTGATCACTGCCAACAAAGATCAGCTGGAGTCGGCTTGGCTGCAGGCGGCCGAAGTCGCCGGCTAAGTCTCAGGGGACGGGATTGAGCAGTCCTGGCTGGCCGAGGACTCTCCAACGGCGTGATCACCGCCGGCTGTACCGTGGGGAAGCACTGTCAAAACACACGTCGGCAAACATGGACCGTACTGCATCTGTCGGGCTGTCCCAGAGCCTAGGAGGGACGCATGACCTCGACGAACTTCGACCCCGTCGGCTACAAGCACTCCACTCGGGATCAATGGCAGGCGGCGGCCGCCGCCTGGCGCCGGTGGCAGCCGGTGATCGACAGCTGGCTCCGC
>JBKPEY010000597.1:0-4639 GCA_046744405.1 Actinomycetota bacterium | reverse complement strand
AAGACGCCTGAGAGCTGCCCGACCTGCAGGCGTACCGACCGTACGGGCCGATCACCGATTCTGCTCTGGACGGCATGCACAATGCTCTCCGCGATCGCCAGCTCGTGCATCTCGGCCTCCGGAATCACCATAAGTCGGTCCATGATGTCTCGCAATTGGCTCATCCCCGAGATTCTCCGAGCGGGGTGATCAGTTCGCCCCGGTAGCCTCACCAGATGACGTCTGTGCTGGTGACCGGAGCCTCAGGATTCGTCGGCTCGCGACTGGCCGCGGCCTTGGTCGAGGCCGGCCACGATGTCAGGGCCATGACTCGGCACCCGGACGACTACGACGGGGCGGGCACTCCGGTCTACGGAGACGTCGCCGAGCCCGAGAGCCTGCACGGTGCACTAGATGGGGTGAGTGCGGCGTACTACCTGATCCACTCCTTGGCTAGTGATGATTTCGTGCGGCTAGACGCTGAGGCGGCTCGAGCCTTTAGCGCGGCCGCCGCCGAGGCAGGCCTGGAGCGAATCGTCTACCTCGGCGGCCTGGGCAATTCGGACCAGGATCTGTCGGCCCATCTGCGCTCCCGCCGGGAGGTCGAGGCGCTGCTGGCAGGTGACGGTGTCCCGGTAACCGTGCTTCGGGCGGGCATCGTGATCGGCGACGGCGGCATCTCCTGGGAGATCACCCGCCAGCTGGTGCAGCGTTTGCCCGCAATGGTTGGGCCGCGCTGGGTCACCACACGCACCCAGCCAATCGCGCTGGCCGACGTGATCCGCTATCTCGTCGGGGTACTCGACGCGGAGGCCGCTCGGGGCCGTGTCTTCGAGATTGGGGGCCCCGAGGTCTTGACGTACGCCGAGATGATGCGCCGGGTCGCCCGCATCCGGCATGATCGGCGGTTGCCGATCATCATTGTGCCGCTGCTGACGCCGCGGCTGTCCTCCCTGTGGCTGGCTCTGGTGACCGACGTCGACACCCCCACCGGCCGCAACCTGGTCGATTCGATGAGCAACGAGGTCGTAGTGACCGACGACGCCATCCGCGAGGTTCTACCTGGCGAGCCGATGGGCTATGACGAGTCGGTCCGGTTGGCATTCGCCGAGCACGACCGGAGGGTCAGCGAGGCCGCGCAGGCATGACGTCGCAGCGTTCACGGCTCTTGGGTCGGGCGGTTAGCGTGGTCCGGCCGGTTCTGATCGACAAAGTCGAGCGTGACCACTGGCAGAGCGACGCCCAGTTCCTACGGCGGCGCATCGTGGTCGGGGTAACCATCTTGGTAGGCGCGACGGTGGTCGGCCTGTCCTTTTCGGTGGCGCAAGGCGATCCGCTGTTCTATCCACTGACCTTCGGGTTGGCGGCAGTGTGGACCATCGGCAGCTTCGCTTCCGGACCACTCCACCTCGGCCACATCCTCTTCCGGGGTACACTGCGCCGACCGATTATCGCCCCGATCTGCGTCGGGCTGCTGTTGGCCGGACTGTTTGTCGTCGGGGCGCTGATCTTCCGCACGATCCCGCCGCTGGCCGGCCTGACCGAGGACGTTCTCGGGTATGCGCGGGCCGGGAACCTCTGGCTGCTGGCCGTGATCACCCTCGTCAATGGGATCGCCGAGGAGCTGTTCTTCCGCGGCGCGCTGTTCGCAGCCATCGGGGTATGGCATCCGGTGCTGATCTCGACGCTCTTGTACGGCCTAGCCACCGTGCCCGGTGGCAACCCGGTACTGGTGTTTGCGGCGCTCGTGCTTGGTCTCGTCGTCGGTTTGCAGCGCCGGGCCGGCGGCGGCGTGCTCGCGCCTATCCTGACTCATGTCAGCTGGTCGATGACCATGCTGTTCGCTCTGCCCCCGATATTCGCGGCATGATGTTTCGTTGATCGGCCGGCTGCCCACCTCCTGTTCCCATCAATTCGCCTTGACAGCACGCGATTCGGCCTCGGGAGTGAAGCGGTGATCATGATTTCCCGTTTGCTCCATTGGGTGGCAGTCACTCACCACTAATTGCTGATGCCCGGCAAACAAGTAGTGCTGGATGTGTCCGACCTTGTCAATAGATCGCAATGCCTTTGCGGGGCAAGGTAGAGATATCACGAAGTCAGCTGCAGTACCACGGTCATGACGCTGACTCCCCAAGCTGTTTCCTTGCTCAGCTAGCACTGCCATCCCCAGGCCGCCACCCGGCCCATGAGTCCACGCCTTCAAGAAGAGGAAGACTATGCACAACAAGATTGATCATGTACCCACCGTTAGTTCATGATCATGAACTGCATCATCGTAGGCCTAGACGACTCGGCGGCCTCTTGGGCAGCGCATCGGTGGGCGGCGCAGTATGCGTACGCCGTCGGCAAAGATCTATGCGCGGTCCACGTCATGGACTGGCCGGTCGGGCTCAACGCCTCGGCCGCCAAGTCGGGAACTCGGCTACGCCTGCCGAAGCACGATGTAGCGGAGCCGTACTGGCGAGGAATACGTCGTGTATTCGACGAAGCGAGCTCTCCGAACGGCTCGATTCTCCGGTTCGCCCAAGGAGACGTAGCTGAGGTCTTAGTGCGCCTCAGTACCGACGCCGACCTGCTCGTCGTAGGAACCCGTGAACCCATGCGGGGCGGCCGCTACCTGGCCGGATCGGTCAGCCACTACTGCATCAGCCACGCCAGCTGTCCCGTAGTCGCGGTTCCCGAACAACTATCCGAACCTCAACACGACCTGCCCGAGGAGTGCACTCGCCATCACGACCTGGCCATCGCGGCGCCGAGCTAGACGCCACAGCGGCTATTTCGGGACCGGTGACGGCACTCCACAGGCCCTGCGAGGGCCGGCCACTCGTGGTCGACCGATCGGCAGCAGCAGCCCAACCAATCCAGCTCGGCCCAGCGCCGGCGTTACCCCGGCACCACGCTGATCCGGGCTACATCACAGCAATTCGTAAAGAGGAACGATGAACAAGCTCCACTACGACGTCCCGACCCACCTAACTGGTCGAGACAGCCCGCCGACGGGCGTCGGCGAGTCGCCGACGGACATCGCACCGGATCCCGCCAGCCAGCACATGCCGACTTCCACATCGACCCCGCCGTCTGACTCCACCCGAGTACGGAAGAAAGGTGGGTCGGCTGAATCGGTCGTTACCCGCGTCCTGGCTGTGCTTGTTGTGGCCATGGTCGTCATCTCAATCCTCGGCTTCACACTCCTTGACCGCCAAGGAGGTAACTCAGCAACGGCAATCGGGAGCCTCGCCATCGGCGGCTCCGCGGCCGTACTAGGCCTGATTCTCGGGTTCCGCGAGGCCTACCAAGCGAGCTAGAGAGACGAAGCATGCGGGACTAGATCGTCCCGCTCTTGATAGCACTACGAGCGAACGACCGCGGTCTTGGCACCGCGCTGACGAAAGAGGGATGTCGGTGGTCCTGTGGAGCGATCCTCAGAGTCGCCTCGACCTGCACAACATCAACATCACTTCGCCGCGGCCAGCCGAGGGCGATGCGGCTTCACCAATCTTGACAGTGGACGGGTGTGCCAGCTCCCGCACCGACACCGCGCACCCCTGCGACCTTCGGCCTCAAAACCGTGTGTAGTTCGAATCTGCGCTAGAGCCGGCCGCCTCAGCCTGCCGGCAACCGCTTTGCGCCCGGCCCACCCCCTTTTTAGGCAAAGAAGGAACCAACTATGAGTCAACAAATCCAAGCCACACCGCGGCCCGCCCAAGCAACTCTGGTACCCAAAGCTGACCTGCCGCGCCTCCGCGCAGAAC
Organism: Actinomycetota bacterium; assembly: GCA_046744405.1. Taxonomy (GTDB): domain Bacteria; phylum Actinomycetota; class Actinomycetes; order Propionibacteriales; family Propionibacteriaceae; genus Microlunatus. The sequence continues at coordinate 905 of JBKPEY010000597.1, read as the reverse complement.
TCGAGCAGCAACAACGCTTCCGGCTCGACCAGATTGACCAGCTAGCCTCCGAAGCGGCCCTAGCCGCAGATGAGGCCAGACGGCAGGTCATTCGAGCGCTGACCATGGCGGCCGAGTGGGCGTTGGGCGACATCAACTGGGCCCTACAACGGCTCGACCGCGGCACCTACGGAACCTGTGAACGCTGCACCGCGCCAGTCCCGTTCGAGCGACTGAACATCCTGCCGATGGCCAGACTCTGCATGCCGTGCCAACGCCGCAGCGAGGCCTCCAAGCCAGGCGGCCGCGCCAGCGGCGACATCGCGTGACATGTAGAGCACGCTCCACCGTCGGATGGCACATGCTTGTTGTCGTCCAAACTGTCGGCCAACCAGCCAGCACAGTGGCACACATGGGCGACCCTCCACACGCTCCAGATGCCACACTCGCCTGTACTCCTAGGCCGAGGTTCTGCCCTGACACGGAAGAGGTCACTGGTTCAAATCCAGGATCGCCCATCGAACGTAAAGCGCTTCTGACTAGGCGAAGGACCAGTCAGGCGGGCGCTGCACTCGCCATCACCGTTTTAGGGGATGGAATGCCCGCAGGCTGGTGTTCGTATCAACGAGTCGACTATCCACGATCGGAGGTTCCGGGGATGTTGATCAGTCAAGTCGAGCTGCCCGTTTCGGATGCAGGCCAGGCCGCGCACTTCTACGGCGAGGTCCTCGGACTGCCGACTCGGACGGCTGGCGGCCTTGTGGAGGTCGAGGTCGTCTGTCAGTGTTGCTGCTCCATCCGGGTCCTGCGGAGCCGGGTGCGTACCACTGCGCCATCACCGTCCCCGAAGACCGCTTTGCTCAGGCCAAGGCCTGGCTTCAGGAGCGCGTTCCATTGCTCGAGCGGGACGGTGTGGACGAGTTCAC
>JBKPEY010000088.1:0-7426 GCA_046744405.1 Actinomycetota bacterium | reverse complement strand
GATCTTCAGGCGCTGACCACCGGATTCGTCGGTGAATTTGACCGAGCCGTGGCTGGTACCGACGGCGACGGCGAGAGCGTCTACTCCAGTGCGCGCCACGAACTCCTCAGCTTGGGTGGGGTCGGCGTAGACGATTTCTTCGACGATGCCAGTGAGGCCGGCCTCGGCACCACCGATTGTGCCTAGCTCGCCTTCGACACTGACATCACGCTCGTGAGCTACCTCGACAACCGACTTGGTGATCCTCACATTCGACTCGAAGTCATTGGGCTCGTCATCGTCAGTTGAGCGGCTGGCATCGATCATCACGCTGGTGAACCCATGATCCATCGCACGTATGCAATCCTGCAGAGTCCTACCGTGGTCTAAGTGCAGGGTCGCGGTCACGTCGGGATAGCTTTCGATGACGGCTCGAAGCATCCGCCACCACCAGCTTTCGTCGGCGTACGCGCTCGCCCCGGCGATCGCCTGGACAATTACCGGCGACCGTTCCGCGCGGGCGGCGTCCAACACTGCAGCAGCCTGATTGAGGTCGGATACGTTGAACGCGCCAACGGCATAACCGCCTTGCTCAGCAGCGGCGAGAGTCGTGGCGAGGGTCTGAAGAGGCATTGTCGAGCTGTCCTTTCTGGACTTCGAATCGCTGGTTGAGGGGCTTGAGGACGCGGTAGAGATCGCGGTACGTCTGTCGTTGTTGTGCGTACCAGTCAATCGTCTTGGGGTCCGGCTGGGCGGTGGGTCCGAGCGTAATCGGGGGAAGGTCATCCAGATCAAACATCCCGATGCCAGCACCGGCAAGGAGTGCGGCGCCCCGAGCGGATGCGTGTCCGAGAGCCGGAGTGAGCGGCACCCCGGCGGCTGACGCACGAATACCAAGCGTGATCGGACTGATTGCTCCGGTTCCGACGGCACGGACCTGACCGACCGGCACATCGGCTGCAACGAACGCCACGACGATGCTGCCGAGTTCGTAGCCTGCAGCCTCAAGGAACGCTCGTGTGAGCTGACGTCTGCTGAGGTCCAGGGTCAGTCCAATTACAGCGCCCCGCCCACTTGGGTCGTTGTCTAGGGTGCCGGATCCGGCGAGATACGGGAGCACAATGACAGGCGGCGGTTCGGGGGAGGCTTCAGACATCAACTCGTCGACCTCACGCACGCCGATCAGGGCGCCATACCAGTCCAGAGTCCAGCCGCCCGCCGCCGTACCGGCGAGCGTGAGCCACCGCGCCGGCCGCCATGGGTAGGTCGCGAAGCCGGTGCCGACGATGCCGGCTGGCCGATCTGGTGTCTCGACGGTGAGGCAGTCGCTCGAGCCCAGCGCGAACGTCGATACCGACCCTGCTCCGCCGCCGGCACCGATGAAGGAGGCAGCTTGGTCGTGTGCGCCAGCCACCAGCGCTGTGCCACCCGGAAGCCCAAGTCGCTCGGCCGCCTCGGCCGAAACCGTTCCGATTGTGGTTCCTGGAACTAGACACTCTGAGAACGGGACGTCCGCCAGCCAGGGCGCATCGACGGCGGCGGCAGCGAGAATCTCTGCGGACCAGGCGGCAGCGTTTACGTCGAAGAGGCCGGTACGCGCAGCAGCAGTCCAGTCGATAGCCGGGTCAGCGCCCCAACGGGTGGCAACAAAGTCAGCCATGGCCCGATAGGCCCGGGCGGCTGGGGGACGCCAGGCGGATTCACCGGCAGCAATTTTGTAGACAGAGAACATCCGGTTGAGCGGTTGGCCAGTGATTTGCTGTACCCGCTTGGCACCGAGTCGCTCGGCCATCGCTTGGGCCGCTGATTCGCCCCGGGCGTCCATACCGACCGGAACCGCGCTTAGTGCGCGCCCATGGCGGTCGACTGGCACGATTGCCTCTCCCTGACTGCTGAAGGCGATCGCTCGTACCTGATCGCCTCGGTCTGCAGCCTCTGCGGCGACGGCGCGGACGAGTGACTCCGCGGCACGCAGCACTGCCTCGGCATCAAAGACAACCCAGCCCGGCCTAGGCCGATGCAGACTTGTCTTGTCATCCGCGGCAGCGATCTGTTGTCCGGTGTCGTCGTATGCGACCGCCCGAACCCCACTGGTTCCAAGATCGACGCCGACGGTGCTCACCTGGCGAGCCGCTCTATAAATCTTGCGTCAGGGCTTCGACCACCGTGCAGTACCGCCCATAACGATCAGCCAAGACCTCGGCATCGCCAAGCCCTGATTCGTTTATCAGACCGCTCAGCCCAGGCACGGATTGCCAGTCCGGCCACCATCCCTGCGAGAGCCCAGCAGTCAATGCCGCGCCGTACGCTGCATCGCGATCCGTTGTCCGATAGGGAATTCCAAATACGCCACTGACAATTTGGCACCACAGCTCATTTTGAGCGCCGCCTCCCTTGAGCGTCAGCACATCGGTCGGCAGCGGAGTTCCCCTTGTCTGTTGCAGACGGCGAAGTTCAAATGCGACCCCCTCGAGTACTGCCCTAATGAGATCACTTCGGGTGTGCTCGGTTGTGAGCCCTACGAAGGCGCCGGGTGCACCGCCACCTCGCGCGCCGCGTTCACCCATCAGAAAAGGAAGAAACAGAAGGTTGTGAGCCCCGGCCGGTGCCGAGGCGGCGGCCGGGGCAAATGTGGTCAGGCTCTCTCCGGGAGCCAGCACATCACGTAGCCATTGCATGCTCTTGCCGCCTGCATGAAGCGAGTCGAGTCGCAACCACAGATCGGATTGGGCGTGGCAGAAAGAGCCAGGAACCAGGTGGTCAGACACTCCCAATACGACGGCCGAGGTGCCCAGAATGATCGCCATGTCGCCGGCCCGAGTCAGCCCAGCGGATAGCGCTTCGGCGAACTGATCACCCACACCGACGGCCGTTCTGGCCCCTTGTAGCCCAGGCAGGACACTTGTTTGAACAACACCACCGTCGGCAATTGGATCCGCTACCGATGGCAGGAGGTCAAGATTGATCTCTAGCGCGGACAGGATCGGCCCCGACCAGTCGCGTGTTGTCGAATCCAGCATTCCGGTTCCCGAGGCGTCGGTCCAGTCCGTTGCGATGCGTCCGGTGTAGCGCCACCGCAGGTAATCCTTCGGAAGCAAAACGGTGGTAGCGCGGCTGAAAATATCCGGTTCGTGGCTTCGAACCCACAGCAGCTGTGGCAGCGTAAACGCCGGAATCGGCGGATTGCCGGTTAGGCCGGTGATGTCTGGTATGCGGCTCTCGATCATGGTGCACTCGGCTGTTGCCCGGCGGTCTGCCCAGAGAATGGCGGGCCGTGCGGGATGGCCGTTGGCGTCGAGGAGCACCAGGCTGTGCATTTGTCCAGTGATCGACAGCGCAAGGCGGTCGTGCCGGCCGACCCCGACACTCTCGAGCGCGCGCTGCACGGTTGCATCTACGGCTTCGCCCCAAGCAAGCGGATCTTGTTCTGCCCATCCGCGATGTGGAGCGGAGATCGGGTAGGGGAGTGATGTCAGCGTCGTAGAGGTCAAGTCGTCTGCGACGACGGTCACCTTGCAGGCGGTTGTTCCGAGGTCGATTCCAACTAACAAATCCATGGCGTCCTCAGTTCGTCCATCTCATGGCAGCTGAGCATGCACCACTGGTCTGGGGTGGACGATTGCATCGGCGGGGCGGCGATTCGACTCCTAGCTGCTAGTAACTCTGACAGAAGGACACACCTGACATGGGACTCGGCACTCAAATCCGGCTACGCCGGTTGTTCTCTCACCCATCTGATCGGCTGTTCGGCATAGCCGTTGACCACTTCATCGGTTACGGCGATGTTCGTATGGGAGGTTTGCGCAATCTTCCTCAGGCGCTAGACCGAGTGATGGCTGCGGAACCGGATTCCGTCACGATGCTGCCTGGGTCAGCGTCGCACTTGTGGGGCAAGTTTGCCGGACAGGCAAGCTTGATCATCCAGGCGGGGATGTTCACCGCGGATGATCGGGTGCGTGAGTTGACCGCGACGCCGGAGCATGCGGCCCGTCTCGGTGCCGATGCGCTGGCCGTTGCGATCGGTGTCAGGGGGCCGTACGAAGGCAGCTATCTTCGGTGGCTGACCGATAGCGTGGCTGCAGCAGCGAAGATCGAGATGCCGGTGATTGCACACATCTACCCCCGCGACTACTCCGGTGATGTGCCTGTCATCCGATTCGTGCCCGAGGAGATCGCATGGGCAGTTCGCTGTGGCATCGAGACTGGCGTGGATGTGATCAAGGTCGGATATCCAGGCGACCTGGCCGCGTTCACCGAAATAGTGGCCTCCGCGCCGGTGCCAGTGGTCGTCGCCGGTGGACCACGCACCGACACCATTCTTGGCGGACTGATCTTTACCGCAGAAGCAGTGAAGGCAGGGGCGGTCGGAGCTGTGGTGGGCCGCAATATTTGGGGCGCGGATGACATCGAGGGCGTGGCCGGCGCATATCGAGCGGTCATCCATGACAGCGCGGACCCAGAAGTGGCGCTTGCTACAGCTGGAATAGGCGGCGGCTCCTGAGGTGAGCCGTTTTGATGTCGCCGGCGTCGGCTGCGCCTCGATGGATGATCTGCTCTACGTTGATGCTTCTCAAAGAGATGACAAGGGTCGCATCCACGCGCGCGAGCGACAACCTGGAGGGAACATCGCTACGGCGCTAGTGGCTGCGTCCGGGCTCGGTGCAAAAGTTGCATTTGTAGGCCGGCTAAGCGATCGCGAGGACGGCGCAGCGGTCCGGGCTGATCTTGCATCACACGGGGTCGACTTGCAGTTCGCTTTGCCTGACTTCCAAGCTCGACCGATTCGCGCCACCATCGTGGTCTACAGGCACGGTGAGCGCTTCATCGCCTTTGACGATCTAACGACGATCGGTTTGCTTCCGGGCGACGACATCACACCGCTGCTTCAAGCCCGAATCGTGCTGCTCGACACCTACGCTCTTGTCCCGACTCTTGCAGCGCTCGGACCTGCGGCGAGCCAGGTGGCGATAGTTGCCGATGTAGAAGCCGAGGTTGACTCAGCCGCGCTGCACCAGGTGCAACACCTCGTGCTGCCGATGTCCCTCGGGCGGCAGCTGAGCGGTGAGACTGACCCCGCGGCAATTGTGGACGTGCTGTGGAATGATCAGCGAGCCGCTGTGGTGCTTACCGATGGGGAACATGGCGCCTGGTTCCGCGACGCAACCCGGCCGGACTGCCAGCATCAGTCCGCTTTTGATGTCCCAGTTGTCGACACCACCGGCTGTGGCGATGTCTTTCACGGCGCGTACGCGGCCGGGCTTGCCCGGGGGCTCGAGGTTTCGGAGTGCGTCAGATTCGCTGCAGCCGCGGGGGCGATATGTGCAACCGGCCGGGGCGGTCGTGGACGGTTACCGACCGAGCAGAATGTCCTGCGCATGATGGTGAGGATCCGGGACTGAACACCTCGGATCGCCCGCACGATCGGTGCGTTGAGCTGCTGCGTGGGTGGTCACCGTGACTTTCCTCGTCGGTGATCAATAAGACCCGATGTCGGGCGTCGTCCGGTGCTCATGTTCGGTCAGCGGGAAGCCACTGATGCCACGCCAGGCAAGGTTGCTGACCAGGCGCCTGGCTTCGTCAACGGTGACAGCGGACGAACCACCCGATATCCAGTAGCGGGCGCTTACCTGCGCGATACCGACCAGCGAAACGGCCAGCAGCTTAGCTTGTTGGCGAGGTAACGAGGTGTCTCCGGCAATGACGTCGGCAATTGCGTCGGAAATCTCGTCGTGCACCCTCGAAAGTCGTTGCTGCACCGCGCCGTCACCGGTCAAATCGGATTCGAAGACGAACCGGAACTCATTGCTGTCGGAGGAGACGAATTCATAGAACGCCGCGACTGTCGCGATCACTCGATCAGCGTTGTCCTCGGTTGAGGCCAAGGCGTCCTCGACAACTTCCACAAGCCGATCACAGCTTTGGTCGAGCAGTGCGAGGTAAAGATCAAGTTTTGACGGGAAGTGCTGATACAGCACCGGTTTCGACACTCCGGCCGCCTCGGCGATGTCGTCCATGGCCGCGGCGTGGTAACCCTTGGAGGCGAAGACCTCACTGGCCGCGTCGAGCAACTGAATGCGTCGTTGGTCCCGGGGCAGGCGGGCGGGGCGGCCGCTCATCGCCTCGTCCGGGTTCTTGGTCACTAGTTCACCCTAACCGTGCGATTGGGTTGAAGTGCTGGCGCTGATCAGGATGAGAGAGCGCTGCGGACGTCGGTGTGCTTGAAATCACCGCCTTTATAGAGCAGCGGCTCATCACGCTCGACGGCCAGCGCGTATGCGAAGCAATCGCCAAAGTTCAGACTGGCGGGATGGCGGCTGCCCTTACCGAAGTTTCGATAAGCCGACCGAGCGATGCGAACCTGAGACTCTGTCACCTCGACGAGCTCGATGGCTCCGGCCGCTAGATAGCGATCGAGCTTCTCGCCTGGGCCAGGGGAGCGATGCCGGTCGAGCACAATTGCCGCCTCAAGGTAGTTGGCGACAGAAAGCATCGGCCGAGGCGCCCCGCTCAATAGGTCGTTGATTTCCTCGGCGTCGGGCTCTCCAGTCAAAATGGCTATTAGGACCGAACTGTCGATGATCACCGCGGCATACCGACTTCGTCGTACAAGACGTCGTTTGGATCGTTGCTGAGGTCTTGATCAATGAGGGCGGCGGATTCTCGAGCGATGCGCATCATTGCCTCCCGCCGCGCGCTGCGACTTTCCGCGCGCTCCAGCTCCTCAAGCCGCCGGCGTACAGCATCCTCGACAGCAGAGGTTTGCGATTGGCCGGTTAGCTCGGCGAGCCGACGTACCAGCCGGTGTGTCTCCTCATTTTTGATGTTCAAACTCACGGTAGAAGTCTACCTTATAAGGGTATATTTCTACCCTGTTCACAGCTCGGCTCGGAAGCGGCCGGGCAACTGGGCCGCGTCGGGGTGCAATAGATCGGCTGCTAGGTCGCCATATTCGGCGACTCTCACTAGGACATCTTCCGGCGTGAACCGAAGATCATCCGGTCCGCGCACGCTGCCCAACTCCTCCCACGTCACCGGTGTGGCTACGGCAGGACGTTCTCGGCCTCGCATCGAGTAGGGGGCAATGGTGTTCCGGGCTGCCAGGTTCTGGTTGTAGTCCACATAAATCCGGCCCGCTCGCTGCTCGACCGACATGGTGGCCACGAAGAAGTCGGGCTGCGCCTTATGGAGCGAGGCATTGAGCTGCTTGACATAACCCCACGCCGACTTGCTGCGAGTTGGCGCGATTGCGGCGTACACCTGAATGCCCTTGCTTCCAGAGGTTTGTGCGATCGGGAGCATGCCGTCTTCAGCCAGCCTGGCCGCCACGATCACTGCCGCCCGAGCGCTGTCGACAATCGTCATGCCGGCGCCCGGATCCAGGTCTACGACGACGCGATTGGCCAGCGGCTCACCAGCATGCGGCTCCAGCTCCGGGAGGCTAATAATT
>JBKPEY010000553.1:0-3674 GCA_046744405.1 Actinomycetota bacterium | reverse complement strand
AGATGCTCGGCCGCCACGACGACACCCACACCGCGCGGCGCAAGCTGATTGTCGAGCCAGTCGGCGACCTGCTGCGTCAGCCGTTCTTGCACTTGAGGTCGGCGAGCGAACAGTTCGACCACCCGAGCCAACTTGGAGAGGCCAAGAATCCGCTCTCCTGGTAGGTAGCCGACGTGAGCCACCCCGACGAACGGCAGCAGGTGATGCTCACACACCGACTGCACTGGGATCGAACGAGCGATGATCAGCTCGTCATATCCGGCGTCGTTGGGAAACGTGGTTAGGTCGAAGGGGCGCGGGCTGAACATCTCGGCGTACGCGCGTGCCATCCGAGCCGGAGTAGCGATCAAGCTCTCCGTGTCGAGGTCCACTCCGAGCGCGACCAAGAACGCTGTAGCGGCCCGTTCTGCTGCGGCTAGGTCGACTCCTCTCGACGGCTTGACGACATGTAGCGCCGTCCGTGGGGGACCTTGAGCTGGTTCGGCACCGTTGACCAGCGCGGTTTGCGCTCTTGGCGTCATCGTTGACCCTTCGTCTAAAGGACACTAACCTTGACGTTAGACGATGGTGGTTCTTTCGTCAATATGTTTGTCCTTTAGAAGAGGCGGCACGCATGCCTAGAGACGATCTTGCGGCGCGGGTGGCCGGCGTGGCAGCACTCGCCGACCCGGTCCGGCGCGACCTCTACCTCTACGTGAGCGCCCAGCCCACGCCGATCAGTCGAGACCAAGCCTCCGACGCTCTCGGCATCGCTCGTCATACTGCGAAGTTCCACCTCGACAAGCTCGCCGAGGAAGGCCTGCTAGACATCAGCTTCAAGCGGCTCTCCGAGCGTCGAGGCCCGGGCGCCGGCCGGCCCACCAAGCTGTACGCACGATCCAGCCGGCAGCTCTCAGTGATCTTGCCCGAACGTCGATACGACCTCGCCGGAAAGCTGCTGGCCACCGCGCTCGAGTATGCGGCCGCGCAAGGCACCACCCCCGCCGATGCCTTGAGAGCAGCGGGGGCCGGTTGGGGCCGCAGCGTCGCAGACCAAGCCCGAGCATCCGCTGGCTCCCAGCCAAGCTCCGATCAGCTTCTCGCCTGCACGTGCCAGGCTTTGGCGGAGAACGGGTACGAACCACACCGCACGGTCGGCACGGTCGTGCTGCGGAACTGCCCCTTCGATGCGCTGGCCCGAGAACATACAGAACTCGTCTGCGGTATGAATCTGGCCATCATGGCTGCCGTCACGGAGCAACTCCAGGAGACTGCGCTCGCTGCCCGGCTCGAGCCTGCGGCGGACCGCTGTTGTGTTGTCTTGATGCCGGCTACTAACTCATAAGGGTTGTCGCTGGTGATCTTGTTGCCGCGCTAGCGGCTCGAAGGCCTCCTCGGGCTCGCTGACCATCTTGGTGATCGCCGGCGACGACACCTGCTCCACGTCGGCCACCCGCGACCCGGACGACCACTGGACCGGCCTCATCCGGCAGCGCTGACCGCCTTCGCGACGAGGTGCCGTCGTCCGATAGGACACGTGGCAGCCCTCAGGCGGACCGCCCGATGCTCTGGATAGGCAGCACGCGCATTCGGCGCAGCGCACCGAGCAGCTCCTCCCGCCCGACCGGCTTGACAAGGTAGTCGCCCGCCCCGGCGGCCAGTCCGCGGGGCCTCTCGTCCACGATGGAGGCGATGATCACAGGCAGCCCTTCAGTCTTGGGGTCAGTCCGCAGCTCCTCCAGTACTTTCCAGCCGTCCATGCCGGGAAGCAGGATGTCGAGCACCATGGCCACAGGCTTGAGGCGATGAACAGCATCGAGGCCCTCCTTCCCGTCGCGGGCCAGGACGACCCGTACGCCTTGATCGGCGAGATAGGCGCTCATCAGGTCGAGTGACGCGCGGTCGTCGTCGATCACGACAACGACAGGCTCCCGGTCGTCGTCGAGGCCGGGCGGGACCGACACGCTAGTCCCCTGCAGGGGGACGGTGAAGCCGAACGTGCTGCCGACCCCGAGCTCGGTCTCTAGTGACATTGTGCCGCCCATCAGGTTGACGAGGCGACGACACAAGGTGAGGCCGAGGCCGGTGCCCTCCTCTCGCAACGGGCCCCGTTGCCCTTGCTGGAAAGACTCGAAGATCCGCTCCCGGTCCTCCTGAGGGATTCCGATTCCGTTGTCGGTCACTGTTACGGCGAGCCGCTGACCGCTGCGGACCGCCTGCACCGCAATCCGGCCGCCATTGGGAGTGAACTTCACCGCGTTGCTGAGCAGATTCAGCATCACCTGCTTGAACCGGAGCTCGTCGGACTCGATGACGTCGAGGCTCGGGTCCATCTCGAGCGTGACCGCGATGCTGTGCAGCGCGGCCCGTTCCCGCACTAAGGCGATCGCGTGCTCAATCGTCCCGCGCAGTGAGAACACCGAAAGCTCTAACTCCATCCGGCCGGCCTCCACCTTGGATAGGTCGAGGATCTCGTTCAGCAGCTCCAGCAGGTGCTTCCCCGAATTGAGGATGTCGTGTAGGTATTCCTCCTGACGCTCGTTCAGCTCACCGAACATCCGCTCGAGCAGTACCTCGGAGAATCCGATGATCGCGTTCAGCGGTGTTCTCAGCTCATGCGACATACTGGCCAAAAAATCTGACTTGTGCTGGCTGGCCACCTGGAGCTCGGCGGTCTTGCGCTCGAGCTCCCGAAACACCCTGGCGTTGAAGACCGCCAGCGCCGACTGGCTGGCGAACGTCTCCATGAACTCCTTGACCTCGTCCGTGAACTGCCCAGGGGTCTTCCGCCGGACCACCATGGCGCCGATGATCTGGCCGCCGCGCAGCACCGGAACCGCGAGGACGGACCGCCAGCCGTCCTCGAACAGGAGCTGCAGATGAACATCCCTCTCGACCAGCGCGATGTCTGGTAACCCGATCGGCCGCCCCTCTCGGGCCGCCCTGCCTACCAGAGTTTCGTCCAGCTCGATCCGGAGGCGGCGCAGCCCGGCCAGCAGGTCCGGGCTGGCGGGGTAGGTCGTCCTGGCCAGGAAGCAGCGGTCCGCTTCGACGTATTCCATGATCGAACCGCCGTCGCACTCCGCGAACCGGACGGCGTTGAGGATGATCTTGAACAGCACGTCGTCGAGCACCAGGGTGGAGCTCACCGTCTCGCCAACCTCACTCAGAGCCTGCAGCTGCTCCACCTTGCGGGCGAGTTCGACCCGCCGAGCCTCCAGAGCCCTTACGAGGTGGACGTTCCGGACAGTCGCTGCGGCCTGGGCGGCGAACGTCCGGAGCATCGTCGTGGTCCGCTCGTCAAACGGTTCCACTTTGGTCCGCCACAGGGTGATCGCGCCGACCACGTCGTCGTCGATGATGAGCGGCGCTGAGACCAAGGTCCGGTAACCCGCGATCTCTTGGAGGTCGCGGCGGCCGTACCCGGGGTCGGTAAGTACGTCAGCGACCTGGTGGATCCGCCGGTCCAGGGCGACCCGGCCCGCCATCGTATCGCGGTCCCGTCTGACCGGGTGCTCGGCAAGGTAGTGCTCGAGCTCTGGTGATAGACCTGCCGTTGCGGCGAGCTCGAACTCGTCGCCGTGCAGCAGGTAGATCTGGACCCCCTGACACCGGCAGAGCCGCTGAGCACTCTCCGCCACCGTAGCCAGCACTGCGCCGGCATCCGAGGACGACCGGCCCAGAGCGATCAGGAC
>JBKPEY010000525.1:0-4453 GCA_046744405.1 Actinomycetota bacterium | reverse complement strand
ACGATGTCGGACTTGAACAGCCGCATCAGGTCATCGCCCAGGGACAGGTAGAACCTGCTCTCTCCCGGATCGCCTTGGCGCCCGGACCGGCCACGGAGCTGGTTGTCGATCCGGCGCGACTCATGCCGTTCTGATCCAACGACGTAGAGGCCGCCAAGCTCGACTACCTCATCGTGGCCGGCTTCGGTTTGCTTCTCCAGCTCTTCCAGGAGCTCGGGGTAGAGCCGCTCGTATTCTTCGGAGTTCTCTAGAGCGTCGATGCCGGAGTCGTGCAGATTCTTGTCGGCGAGGAACTCCGCGTTGCCGCCCAGCATGATGTCGGTGCCGCGGCCGGCCATATTGGTAGCGACCGTAACCGCGCCCTTCTCACCCGCCATCGCAATGATGGCCGCCTCACGTTCGTGCTGCTTGGCATTGAGCACCTCGTGCTTGACGCCGGACCGCTTCAACAGCCCAGACAAGATCTCTGATTTCGCGACTGATGCCGTGCCGATGAGTACTGGCTGGCCTTTCTCGTACCGCTCCGCCACGTCTTTGACGATGGCTTCGAACTTGGCCTCCTCGGTCCGGTAGATCAAGTCGCGCTGGTCGCCGCGGATCATCGGCATGTTCGTCGGTATTGGTACGACGCCGAGACCGTAGATCTTCTGAAACTCACTCGCCTCGGTGAGCGCTGTGCCGGTCATCCCAGCGAGCTTTTCGTACATGCGGAAGTAGTTCTGCAAGCTGATGGTGGCGAGTGTCTGGTATTCCTCGCGAATCTGGACGCTTTCTTTTGCCTCGATGGCTTGGTGCAAGCCCTCGTTGTATCGGCGTCCGATCAAGGTGCGCCCGGTGTGTTCGTCGACGATCAGTACTTCGCCGTTGATCACCACGTAATCGCGGTCAAGCTTGAACAGCTCCTTGGCCTTCAGGGCGTTGTTGAGGTAGGAGATCAGTGGTGTGTTGGCCGACTCGTACAAATTCCGAATGCCCAGCCAATCCTCGACCGCATCGATGCCACCCTCATTGATCGCAACGGTCTTCTTCTTCTCATCGACCTCGTAGTGCTCGTCACGACGCAGTCGGGTCACCAGCTTGGCGAACTCCGGATACCACTTGCCGGTGTCTTCGGCGGGACCAGAAATGATCAAGGGGGTACGCGCTTCGTCGATCAAGATCGAGTCGACCTCATCAACAATGGCGTAGTGGTGCCCGCGCTGCACACAGTCCTCGAGGCTCAGCGCCATGTTGTCGCGTAGGTAGTCAAAGCCGAACTCATTGTTGGTGCCATAGGTGATGTCAGCGTGGTACGCCCTGCGTCGGTCTGCCGGATCCATCTGGGAGAGAATCGCGCCGACGTCCATCCCGAGGAAGTGATGGATACGGCCCATCCACTCAGAGTCACGTTTGGCCAGATAGTCGTTGACGGTGACGATATGGACGCCCTGTCCTGTCAGTGCGTTGAGGTACGACGGCATGGTCGCAACCAGCGTCTTACCCTCACCGGTTTTCATCTCGGCGATGTTGCCCATGTGCAGCGCTGCGCCGCCCATCACCTGTACGTCGAAGTGCCGCTTGTCGAGGACCCGACGGCTGGCCTCGCGCACCGTCGCGAAGGCCTCCGGCAACAGCGACTCAAGAGTCTCTCCGTTGTCATAACGGCCGCGGAACTCTGCGGTCTGCCCGCGCAGCTCTTCGTCACTCATCGCGACAAAGTCGTCTTCGATCGCGTTGACCTGTTTGGCAATGTTGCCGAGCTGTTTGAGAAGTTTTCCCTCGCCGAAGCGCAGCAGCCTATCCATCAAAGCCACAGAAACTGGCTCCCTTATCTCGTTATCACTTACCTGCACGGTCTCCAGCGCCGAGATGTTCCCTCATGCGGCTCGGCCTAGCGCCAGGATCCTTCCATCGTAGAAGCGCCACAGCGCGCCCCCTATGGTATGCCCGGACGAACTGAACGTTGATTGCTCACGCATCCTGGCGTTCAGGCTGCGGCTAGCGCCGGTGCCAGGTCGCCTCGGGGCAGAACCTCGACAGCTTCCAAACCAAGCCACTCGGCCATGACCTTTAGCTCGGACGCCAGCTGAGTGGCGACGTCGACCGAGTCGTAGCCGGGCTCGATCCACGCCGCATTGACGCGAAGCACGCCGCGACTTCGATCCGCCTTGAGATCAACCCTGGCCACAAAGTCCTCATCGAGCAGGAACGGATACACGTAATAGCCGTGGATGCGCTTCGGCTCCGGCACGTAAATCTCAATCCGATAGCTGAAGTCGAACAGCCGCTCCAGGCGGGCTCGTTCGAAAATCATCGAGTCGAACGGGCTCAACAATGCCCGCGTCGAAATCCGGCGCGGCACCCGTGCCTTGTGCCAGAGATACCACGGCCGGCCGCCCGTCCCCTCGACGGCAACCGGGATCAGTTCACCGCTCTCGATCAGGTCTGCAATCGCCTGCCGCGTCATGTCCAAGCGAGTCCGAAAGTAATCACGCAGGCATGACTCAGTTGCCACACCAAGAGCTCGTGCGGCGCGCCGAATCAGACCCGTGACCGACTCCTGGGGCGTCGGAGTCGGTTGAGCGAGGATGGTGCGCGGAATGACTCGCTCCGGAAGGTCGTAGACCCTCTCGAACTGGGTGTTCCGGTACGCCGACGTGACCTCACCGACGTAGAACAGCCACTCCAGGACTGTCTTGACCCGTGACCAGTTCCAACCCCAGTTGCTGCGATCTCGCTGCTCGGCGATCTCGAGATCCCGTGCGCTGATTGGTCCGCGGGCCGCGACCTCATCACGCACGAATGGAATCAGATCGGCGTTTTGTTGTGCGACGCGTTCCACTCCGGTCCAGACGTCGCGAAAGCCGGGTTGCATGCGAAATCGCAGCAGTGGCTGGAGTGAGACATCGATCAGGCTGGCGGCGTGGCCCCAGTACTCGAACAATCGCCGCGGCGATTGATAGACAGCGCGCTCCAACAGCGCCGGATCGTAGGGCCCCAGCCTGGAGAACAACGGCATGAACTGCGCCCGGCTAACGACGTTGATGGAATCGATCTGGAATTGCGCCAAACGATTCGTCACCGCCTGGATATCCCGGATAGTGACTGGTCGCTCGAGTCTCGGGATACCGAAGCCCTGCGCAGCGAGCGCGATCCGTCTCGCCTGAGCCTTACTCAGCTGATCTCGCCGCACAGCCCAGACGCTACCGGCCTGCACTGACACTGGGAGGCCGAGCGCCTCACCGGTGTCAGATGGGCAAGCTAGCGTCGGCTGGTGCGATCACGAGGCCAGCGCGCGCGCCATGTCGAGGCGGATTACGCCATAGTCGTACGCCTTGCGGCGATAGACAACGCTCGGCACCATCTGTTCGGACTCGATATAGAGATAGAAGTCGTGACCGACGAGCTCCATCTCCAGTAATGCCTGATCCAGGCTCATCGGCACCGCGGGATGGACCTTCTCACGTACCACCATCGGACCCTCGCCTCGCACTTCCATTCCGGCAACGGTGCGCACCGATGATCCGTTGGTCTCCGCGGCTCCGCTGTCGATCAATGGCAGTTCCGCAGCCGCCTCGTGCAGCGAGCGAGGTGCGCGGTGACCACGATGTACGCGCCTACGGTCGGCCGCCTTGCGTAGCTGGGCCATCAGTTTGTCCAACGCCATGTCGAAGGCGGCCATCTTGTCTTCGGCCGCTGCCTCTGCCCGTACCACCGGACCTTTGGTGCGAAGTGTGATCTCGACGCGGCTTGCCTGGTCGTGTTGTCGCTTGTTCCGCTCTGCCGATACCTCTACCTCCACGCGAATAGCGCGATCGTTGAGCTTCTCGAGCCGAGTGATTTTCTCATCCACGTAGGTGCGGAACTGGTCCGACATGTTGCAATGTCGGGACTTGACGACAACATCCATGGCTACCTCCATCGAGGAGTGGGAGTTCAAACGACGCGGTTACGCGGGCATCTGGTCCGGCGTTCGCTACCGAGCGCCGGCTGTACTGCGGCGTCGGTTGAAAATGAAAAAGGCACCTGCCACACCCTGATTCCGGCCCAGCTTGAAAATCCCCAGCTTGGAAATTTTCAGCCTAAAATCCCCCCGGTGCGCAAGCGCCATACCCAGACGCTAATCCCTACTAACGGGTATTTCTACGGGTTCGGATGATCCTCACGTAGTTCTCAGTCCGCCCAGCTGAACCCCTTGGCGCAACTGATCTGAGCCCAAGTGAGGGGGTGGTCGCCGCAGGGTGGCCGCTACCGTCGCGGCACCGAGCACCTGGATTCCCGCCTTTCGGAGTACTCTCGCGCCCTCAGTGAGGCTGCTGCCCGTTGTCACGAGGTCGTCGACAACAATGACCGCCGCGTCCGCACTGATAGCTCGGCTAGGTCGCCGCAGTCGGAGCGCGCCAGCCAGATTCTGCTGACGGGCTTGCGCACCGAGCCCTGCTTGATCAGCGACTTCCCTAGCCTGAGCAAGCGC
>JBKPEY010000403.1:0-1741 GCA_046744405.1 Actinomycetota bacterium | reverse complement strand
CCGACAGGAGCTTGGCCTCGCGCTCCTCAGGAATGCCCCAACCTGGGACCATCGGAGGCCGGGCGTCGTTGATCCAGCGCCAGGTATCGACGATGGTCTCAGTCAGCGGTCGCGGCGACAGGCCAGCCGAGTAAGCCTTTGTCGGATCGCCCGCAAGCGTCCACTCCATCGTCCCGCCGGTCCACAGCGGCAACGACTGATAGCTTTCGCCGCGCTCTCTTAGCCATGCCGCGTCGACCCAGGTCAGTGTTGTTCCCTGCGGGCCCACTGCGCTGACGGTGGCGTCGAGTAGATCACCAAAGCCGAATGGCGGGGTGGGCGCCACGCTGTTGAAGGTGCCGACCGTGCCGTCTTCGACGAGCCTGATCGTCCAATCGCCCTGGTCGCGTGCATCGACGGCCTGAACCGGTGCATCCCGCGGACCCGGCGCTACCACCTCCCCACCATGCGCGATCCGGCGTACCCACCAGGTGAAGCGTCCGGTGTGATCATGCGGCCCGATCACATAGGTCGGTCGAATCACCGTCAAAGCATCGCCGTACGCCGCCGCGGCCGCCTGCTCGCATAGCATCTTCAGACCGCCGTACGTCTCGCCGGTGACCTCCTCGGTGGTCGGGTCGTCGAGCGTGACGAGCGGGCTCTGCTCATCGATGCCCGGTCCGTCAGCTTCGGCGAATACCGACATCGTGGAGACGAAGAGGTGGTGGCCACCTCTTCCACCGAGCGCCGCTGCCAGCCGCTTGACCTGGCTCGGGACGTAGGCGCAGACGTCGATTGTGGCGTCGAAGGAACGACCGGAGAGCGAGGACAGGTCGCCGTTGCGGTCGAGAAACAGATGCTCGACGTCGGCGAAGGCCGGCTCAGTCGTGTGGGTTCGGTGTAGCAAGGTGATCTTGTGGTTGCGTTCGAGTGCGGCTTCGGCCATAGCTCGGCCGACAAAGTGTGTCCCGCCGATGAAGAGAATGTGCACGCCTCGACCCTAGGGCTCGGTTCGTGGAGTCGTATCCCGAGTTCGGGCGAAGCGTCAACGCGTGGGCTGTCGAATCCTCATGCCACGGCCAGCGTGATCCCGGTAGGCCAGCCTGATCAGAGCCACCCTCGGCGCCGGAACAACAACACCAGGAGGACGCCGACTATGAGCATCACAACGAGCACAGCCGGATAACCCCATCGCCAGCCGAGCTCCGGCATGTAGGCGAAGTTCATCCCGTACAAGCCAACGATCACGGTCCAGGCAATGCCAATCGACCCCCAGGCAGTCACCTTGCGTACGAAGCGATTGAGCTCGGTGGATACCCGCGTTTGGAACAGGTCGATCATTTCCTGCAGGTACTCGCGCTCTAGATCAGCCGTGTGCTGCAGGTGACGGAATCCCTGCTGCATATTTCGGACCCGGCGCAGATCCGTCTGCATCAATCCTTCCTGCAGGTCCATGGTCTCGATCAAGTTCGCGAACGACTCTGCGGTCTGGGCGGCACTGGTACGGATCGCTTCCAGATCGTGGCGGAGATCGAACAGGTCTTGCAACAACGCTTCGGCTTTCACCGGATCCTTTTGCGACACGTCACGTTCCAGCTGTGCGATACGAGCCGAAGACTCGGCAATCAGATTCTCGTGCGTCTGCATCGATTCGGCCCGAATCGCGGAGACGACCTCAAACGAACTAGTCGGACGAAGCTGCGCGCTGTCGATCCGCTGGCCCACGGCGGTGAGCTCGCGTCGCGCGATCTCCGATGTCAAC
>JBKPEY010000286.1:0-1098 GCA_046744405.1 Actinomycetota bacterium | reverse complement strand
GTGAGTGCCGAGAGGAAATAGAAGCCGGGTGCCGTGCGGCGGCCGCCGGTGCCGCCCATGAAGAGCAGTGTCCCTCCCGGTCTAACCTTGCCCGCGGCGTTCCGAGCGACCTCCAGCGGCAGTAGAAGATGCGCTTCAACGTCGCGGCGTAGCCCTTCAATGTCGAACTCCGCAAGCGGCGCATAGTAAGGACCGGGGCCAGTGACGAATACGTGGTCAATCGATGTAGGCAGCTCGTCAAAGAACCTCTTGAGGCGGTCGAAGTCGGTGGCGTCGAAGGCCGCGATGCTGGCTCCAAGCTCCAAACCCACACGGTGCAGACGGTCGGGATTCCGTGCTGTGAGGATTACCGAAGCTCCTCTGGTACGGGCGAGCCGAGCCGTTTCGAGGCCAATACCGGCGCTGCCCCCGATCACGACCACGGTCTGCCCGAGCATGTCCCGCTCCCGCTGTGCTGGCGAAAGGGTGGTCGAGGTCACCATGGCTCCTTCCAGAGTCGACTCAATCCGAGGACTCGTCGAGGTCGAGGACGACTCATCTCGCGCCAACATTCACCGGCTGCCGGACCGTCGCGATCTCCGCCCGCAGCGCGTTGAGCGCCTCGACGTAAATCTCGGAGAAAGTCGGGAACGGCTGGATCGTGTCGCGCAGCACCTCGATCGGCACGCGGGCGCGAATCGCCAACGTCGCCTGTTGAAGCCACTCGCCGGCTTCTGGGCCGAGGGCGTACGCGCCGGTCAGGTGTTGGCCGTCGGCGAGCAAGGTCAGGAATCCCTTGCTCTCGGCGTAGGCACGGGTGTAGGTCTCGGTCTTCGGCAACTGTGAGAGGAGGGCAGTCCCGCTGAAGCGGTCGTTGGTTGCGCCGGCGGCGGCCGCCTGCGGATCGGTGAAGACGACGCGCGGGACGGCGTCATAGTTTGCCTCGCGTGGCTCGCCCAGAATGTTCGACGCGACGACCTCGCCTTGGTACTTGCCAACGTGCGTCAGCTGCCAGATCCCGGTGATATCGCCGACCGCCCACAAACGCTCGGCCACGCGAAGCCGCGAGTCGACCGGAACGCCGTGTCCGTTGACCTCCACGCCAACCGTTTCTAGGCC